>JANQRM010000120.1 GCA_028284565.1 Anaerolineae bacterium
CTCTATTTAGAAGGCAAAAAAGGCGAAGCAGTGATGGCTGTCCCCGATGCAATGGTGGATACTGTCTCACTCGTTGGCTCGAAAGACCGCATTAAAGACCGTCTGCAATTGTGGCTCGATAGTCCGATTACGATGATGAATCTCATGACCTTTGACATTGAAGCGGTACGTTTGATGGCGGAATTGGTTTTCTAAGCTAGGCTTCTCTATGACAACTTCTGCTCTCCACTACAAAGTTGCTTTTCTGTATGGCGAAGATCGGGCGGACGACATTGTTGCGCGTTTGCTCGACCTGTTACCTGACAATAATCTCTCACCCGTGAGTAGCCATCTGCCCGTGTCAGAACAAGATGTAATTCTGATTACTTATGGCGATATGGTGAAGAGTGAAGGAGAGGCTCCGCTGGCAACGCAACATCGCTTCTTGAAAGCGCGCGTTCGGGACATTATCAACACGGTGCATATCCTACCGTTTTATCCTTATACCTCCGATGATGGTTTTTCGGTTGTGGATTATTATGCGGTGAATCCGGATGTAGGTGATTGGGATGATGTGCAGGCGATGGGGCAGGATTTTCAATTGATGTTTGATGCGGTGCTGAATCATATCTCATCTCAGAGCGAATGGTTCCAAGCGTTCTTGCGTGGGGAAGCTCCCTATACAGACTATTTCGTCAAGGTTGACCCTAGCACAGATTTGTCGGCGGTGGTGCGTCCACGAGCTTTGCCTTTGCTGACACCTGTCCAAACATCCGAAGGTGAACAACACGTCTGGACGACTTTTAGCGATGACCAAATCGACCTCAACATCATGAACCCTGATGTGCTGATTGAGATGATGAAGATTCTGTTGTTCTATGTAGAACAAGGTGCGAAGTTCATTCGGCTGGATGCGATTGCCTTTTTGTGGAAAGAGATTGGCACGTCGAGTATCCACTTGCCGCAGACGCATACAGTTATCCAAATTATGCGTGAGCTGTTGAATCAAGTTGCGCCAGATGTCGTCCTGATTACGGAAACGAATGTTCCACACAAAGAGAATATTTCTTATTTTGGTGATGGCAAAAATGAAGCGCAGATGGTCTATCAATTTCCACTGCCACCCCTTGTCCTGCACACGCTCACCATAGGCAATGTAAACGCACTGACTCAGTGGGCAACGTCTTTGAAACCAGTCGGTGAATCAACGACTTTCTTCAATTTTACCTCCTCACATGATGGTATTGGCGTGCGTCCAGTGGAGCAGATGTTGACATCAGAAGAAGTGGGTCGATTGGTCGAATTGGCGCAGGTACATGGTGGATACGTCTCGTATAAAAACAATCCGGATGGTACACAGAGTCCCTACGAACTGAATATCACTTATTTTGATGCCATCACTCATCCCGACATCACCGCGCAAAATCCTGACCTTGCTGTGAAACGTTTTATGGTTTCACAAGGCGTTGCCTTGGCTTTGGCGGGTGTGCCGGGCATTTACTTCCATTGTCTCTTTGGATCGCAAAATTATCATGCAGGTGTCAAACAAACGGGACGTTATCGCTCCATTAATCGGCAGAAGGTGAATATCGAATCACTGAATCAAGCACTTCGTGATTTGGATTCATTACAGGCAAAGGTCTTTGCGGAATATGCCAAGTTATTAGATATTCGCACACAAGAACCCGCTTTTCATCCCCTTGCAAAACAAGAGATTTTGAATTTGCATCCGTCCGTGTTTGCGGTGAAGCGGATCTCACAAGATGAATCCGGAACCATCCATGCACTCTTCAATGTGACAGGGGAGGTTGTTCAGGTAGAAATTGGATCGGCAACGGGGATAGATTTGTTGACAGGGATGGACTATTCAGAATCGTCACTACAACTCCAGCCTTACCAAATTCTGTGGCTTAAGAAATTGTGATGAGTGAAAAGTTCAAACTACGCGCTTTTTCCTTTCCGGATGACATTCCAGCATTGGTGGATTTGAAGAATACATACTTCCGCGCTCATAAGATAGACCGTACGACCGATCCAGAGAAACAACGGCAATTGCTCTCCTATCCCGGACATCAGCCAAATTTGGATAATCATGTTGCGGTCTTAGCATCCCAATCAGATACGCTTGTGGGGCATGTTTGGGTTTGGCAACAGACCCCAGCACGAAGTTATGTTGATTTGCACATCCATCCTCAATGGGAACGACAAGGCATAGGGACGACATTATTTGAGTGGGCAGTGACACGAATTCGAGAATATAGAAGCGCATATATTGATTTACAGGTTGCAGTTGATTGCTTGCCTGAAATTAAATTCTTTCGCAAACGGGGCTGTCGTCCACTAGGAACATATCTTCATATGGAACTTCCTGCTCAATCAAATTTGCCACCTGTTGTGTGGGCAGATGGATTTAAAATCCGTCCATACACTGATGTGCAAGACTTGAATCTATATACTCAGGCAATGAATCGTTGTTATAGCGACCTCTGGGGACATATGGCAGATGTATCTGTGAAGTTTATGGAACAATCATTCGATTATTATCCACCAGATCATGTCTTTATGTTGTTTGATGCAGAGGATGAGTTGGCTGGTGTCGGGCGACTTATGATGGACCCAGATAAAAATTCCTATGCAGTTGATGCGCCGGGCATCGTCCCCATGCACCGTAGCCCTTCGTTGTATCGAGATTTATTACTCTATTGTCTTCATACCATTCGTCAGCAAACTGAAAATCCTGTCACGATCCAGCTTGATTCATGGGGCGATTTCGATTCGACGGTTGCGATGTTCTGGGAGTTGGGTTTCATTGATATTCAACATCAACTCGGTTTTCGATATTATCTGTAAACAGCCAGCACCCGCATTGTACAGGCTCACAACAGGACGCTATATCCATTTAAAAAATGCACTCCAATTCCTGTGTATTATATGTAATCAATTATACTGTTTGCAACGAATCATATAGGAGCAAAATCTGATGGCTTTACAGGATGCGATGGCACAAGTGATGAAAGGTTCGGTCGAGCCTAGTCGCCGATGGGTGCGGGTGAAATATGGGGACGTGACGCTGGCGGATAGCACGGCTCCGATCTTGCTTATTCAATTTGGACAGGATGTGATGCCAACCTATTTCTTCACACAGGATGAAATCGACATGGACAAATTGGTGTCTCCGATTGAGCAGGGCGATAAACGCTATTGGAGTGTAGCAATTGATGGCGAAACCTTCGATGATGTGGCATGGACTTATCTCAACCCACCAGAGCATCTATCAGCTTTGAAAGACCGCATCACGTTTACATGGTGGGGACCCCTCCAATGGTATGAAGAGGCAGAGCCGGTTTTTGTCCATGCACGAGACCCCCATAAACGAGTAGATGTCATGGCGAGTTCGCGTCATATTCGGGTGGAATATGAAGGCGAGACCATCGCGGATACGAAACGTCCTTATCTATTATTTGAGACATGGCTCCCGACGCGCTATTACATCCCGAAAGCGGATGTGCGGATGGAGTTTCTGCAATCTGCCTCACTAAAAACTGCCTGTCCCTATAAAGGGGAAGCTGAATATTGGTCGATACAAGTGGGCGACCATGAACTCGAAAACGGCGTATGGAGTTACCCTGACCCTATTATCGAAAATCCTAAAATTAAGGGGCTGATGTGCTTCTTCAATGAGAAGGTGGATATATATGTTGATGGGGAGTTGATGCCTCGACCTGAAACCCCGTGGTCTTAAATTAAAGCATTAGAAGAGCTTCATTTGTCGTAGAGGGCGGACTCCATTAAGCAGGATATAGGGGGCGGCTTTATCGGGGGCGCGGATACCGATTTTCCTGAGATGATTCAAATCGAGCAATGTGCCTTTGTGTCGGGCGCGGAGAATGGCGTTGGCACTTTTGGGTCCAATCATCGGTACGCGAAGGAGTTGTTCGCGGTCGGCAGTCATCAGGTCGATGGGGGCGTGACGTAGATTCTCATCTGCCCATGCTTCTTTGGGATCAATATCGGTACGCAGATTGCCATCTTGCAAGAAGGGGAATTCCTCAACATTCCAGCCATAATCCCGCAAGAGAAAGCTCGATTGATACAAGCGGAATTCTCGAATCGCTTCGACAGCAGGCAGGTTTTCGAAGGGTGTATCCAGCACAGGATGGAAGGCGGAATAATAGGTTCGGGCTAATCCAGCTTGGCTGTGGAGCTTTTGTGTTAACGATAACAGTTCTAAGTCTGTGTCACCAACTGCGCCGACGACAAATTGCGTGACGGTACTCGCTAATTTCTGATGCGGATTATCCTGCCGAATTTGCTCTGCCCATTGGAGCATGGTTAACAGTTCGGGCAGGAATTGCTTCTTGGGGGCGAGGGCGTGTAAACGTTGTTCGGTAGGAGCTTCCATATTCACTGAGACTCGGTCTGCAAGTTGCATGGCACGATAGAGTTGGTCACGCTCGACACCGGGCATGACTTTCAGGTGAATATACCCTCTATACTGATATATGCGACGCACAATCTCAACAGTATCAATGAGCTTATCTTGGGTCGTTACACTGCCTTTGATAATCCCCGATGAGAGGAACAGCCCATCCACTTGCTTTTTGCGCTCCATCGTATCGAATGCACCCGCAATCGCATCGGGTGTAAAGGTCATGCGCTTGGCTTTATAACGTCCCGCACGGAAGGGGCAGTAGTTGCAGTTACGCTCGCAGGCGGTTGTTACCATCGTCTTGAGGACGGGCTTGGGTCCTTTGGGAGTTTGCAGATGGGCGACACATTCCGGTACCGGACGGGCTTTGTGAATACGTTTGCTGTGTCGTTCTTGATGAGGGGAGTTGCCAGCCGGTTCAAAGAGGGTGACATCGCCGAGTTGGGTGAATGCGGTGAGTGCGTCGTTGGGTTTGGTGATTTCATTCATAACAGAATTATAACGAAAAAATGTTCTAAGAACAAATGTTTTATTTTAAAGTTTGAAAAGTCAAACAATAGAAGCATTTTTGAGTCTTTATGCAAGGTGAGTTAAATATCTATTAAGATAGAGATAAGGGAGAGGGAGAAAATTATGCCTTATCTTGTCATATGGGATAACAATGCCCAGACTGCTATCCGCACAGAATGGCAGGGGAATTGGACGTGGGATGAATATCATCAGGCGTTGGATGAAGTGGCACGTTTGATGAAGAGTGTTTCGCATCCTGTTGATGTGATTAATACATCTGCTCCCAATGCTGTCATGCCCAAAGGCAACCCCATCCCCCATTTTCGTCGTGCTGCCAAACAACTTCCAAATAATAACCGCTTCACGATTAATACTGGACGCACTGGTTTCGCACAGACCATGATGAAGATTTTCCGACGTATGTTCCCTAAATTGAAGGTGACTTTTTTCTTCGCCTCGTCACTTGAGGAAGCGCGACAGATTATCGCCGAATTTCAAACGGATGAATATGAAGAAGCAGATAGTCGTTGAATTGTCTAGTTGCGTACATATGATGTAAAAACTCCCCCTTGATTTGCCTCTCCTCGTTTGCATGTACAATAGCGTTGTCGAAATTTATACACTAAAGGACACACCATGCGACAACTCTGGAAAGTTGGTTTACTCCTGCTCTTATTTAGCCTCTCACTTAGCGCAACTGCACAAAACCCACCCATACAATTGAATGAAGCATTGCTTGACTTGAGTGGTCGAGTAGGGCAGACGGTGACGATTAACGATATCAGCTTCACCTTTGAACAACAACAATTTGGCAACACGAGCTTAGGCTGTCCACAACCGGGATTAGTGTACCCTGACGTGGTGACAGTGGGTTATCGTTTTGATATAGACTATGCGGGACAGCAATATGATTATCGCGTCTCAGAAGATACGACGATTGTGATCTTATGTGAAAATGACGGGAATATATGTCCTGATATTATCGTGGTTGAACCCGGTGATAACTTGTTCCGCATTGCAACACGTTGTGGTTTTACTGTGCAGATACTCATCGCCGCCAATCCTGATCTCGAAGACCCCTCGAATATCCTCGTGGGACAGTCGATTAATATTCCCAATGATGGCTTACCACCACCTTCCATACAGAATCCAGTGATAAGCGTTTTCCCAGTGAGTGCAGGTCCCAGCACACTGATTGATGTCATTGCCAATGGCTTTCCTGTAAATTCGACTGTCAATATTGGGGTGGGACTTTTGAATAGGGATTATGACATTTATCTTACGCTTTCTACCGATGAATTTGGCGCATTACGAACACAAGTGGTTATGCCAGATGATGTGGCTGTCGGCGAGCAATGGGTCATCCGTGCCGTGACAGAAAACTTTGAATTCCAAGCGAATGCCTTCCCCATCACCATTACTGAGGATGGCAATGTAGGGGGGTTCGATACCGTCAATATCTTCTTGATTTCGTTATCAGATGACGGAGCATTGGGTCCATTAGTGGGTTGTGGGGATAGTGTTGTCCCCTTTACGGTGTCTATTGAGCCGACGGTTGCGCCGTTGACTGCCGCCCTCGAATCCTTGTTGAGTATCCGTCAGCGGGATTATGCAGGATTTTATAACTCACTGGGCAATGCGAACTTGCAACTGGCAGGCGTGAATATCCAAAATGGCTTGGCGACCATTAATCTGACAGGTGAACTTAATCTGGCTGGTGTATGCGATGACCCGCGTGTCGTGGCGCAAATCGAACAAACGGCGTTGCAATATAGCACAGTCAATGATGTTGACATCTTCCTCAATGGGCAACCATTACAGTAAAAGAAATCGCGGGGCTTGCCCAGTCGCAAGCCCCTTTACCATATTATGCAGGCTCCCACAGCTGAATAGGATTGCCTTCGGGGTCTGTCAGACGGGCAAATCGTCCATTGGGATAGTCCTCCGAATCGACTTCGACATCGTTTCCATTTTTGCGTAATTGGTCAACCATCGCATCCAAATTCCGTACACGGAAGTTAATCATCCATTGCTTAGCATCGTTGCCAAAATAATCTGAGTCGGCGGGGAAGGGGGAGAATACCGTATGACCCGCATCTTGTTGCCATGGTGATGAGTCATAGTCAGGAGGCACAGGGTCTATTCCTAAATTATCGGTGTACCATTTCGCCAAGGATGCTGGATTCTCTGCGCGAAAGAACAATCCACCAATACCTAAGACTTTTTCCATATCTGACCTCCAAGATTAAGAACAAACGTTCCGTTTATCATAAGGAGATTGTGCATCAATGTCAAGCCATTAGGCAAGAGGACAGATATCAGTTCTTTTCCACCCTCGAGTTACACTTATTTCAAGTCGGTAACCGTGGCGCGACCCATCATCGTACCAAATACTGACGATGCAGTGGAACGCGGAAGGAAGCTCATCATGCGATTCATGACACGGTTCATCCGACCCGGAATCACGATGGATTTACGTCCCAGTGCATTTTGTTGCTCAATATCCAGTCTCATCACAACATCAATCACATCAAATCTCCTGAATCTTTAACTCAAATACAGCACAAATGTTCAGTTTATGCTATAATATATCAGTGTTGAAATGAGACCCTAAACGGAGAAAACAATGAGCAAGCAATTAGCTGAACAATGGTTTGAAGCATTTCGTAACAAAGATATTGTCAAACTCGAAAGCACACTCGCAGAAGACTTTGTCCATTCCAGCCCCTTTGGTGAAGTCAACTCACGACAAGCCTATGTTGATTTGGTCAAAGCCAATCCCGTCGCCTTCTTCAGTCCAGTAATTGAGATTCAAGACATCTTGGAATCCGGTGATAAAGTGGCGGTTCGCTATTTAGTCAGTGGCAACCCGGCATGTGATTGCATCTATGCAGAAGATGGTAAAATTGCCAAAATTTACTCCTATTATCACTATGGCGATAAACCAACCATGTAGCGGGTAAGGCAAAAGAATGGAACAAGAAGCGCGACGACGACTCGTTAAGCAAATCCACGAAGCCTTCAAGGATGTGCCTAAACCGGATTTTGTTGGAGTTTACTTGGAAGATTTACAAGGCGTATCATGGGAGAGTGTGTCAGTATTTGAATTACGATCCCATGCTGATGAATTGCATCAATTTACTCCAGAAGGATTTCGTTATTTTTTACCTGCAATACTAACAGCAGTTATCCTTCATTCTGATGATGCAGATGTACTAGTTGATAATATTATTCATGCTTTAGTACCTGAGGAAGATAACTTAAAATCCCGTGAAGCCGTAGAAAGAAGTTTCAGAAATTACATAGACACTCTTGATGATAATGAGAGAAAAGCAATCACTGATTCTTTGAATCTCCATGCTGATGAATTCGATAAATTTGCTGGCAAGATGCTCACAAAATTTAAGCCATATCCTGATCCGCCTGAATACCTTGAACGCCACAAAAGAGAATTCAAGGAACGGGTACAAATTCTTGATGCAAAGATGAAGAAGGCAGTTGCTACTTTTGTTTTAAGCTATGAAGCACTAGAACCCCAAAGCGGAGTAATATACATCAATCGAGAATTATATGAGAAAGCTGTCGAATTCTGGTCGGCATATGCTTAACTCAGACAAAGCGATGACAAGTCGTCTTCTAAAGGCGACATTACGCATCCTGCTTGTTCCCATACTCCATATTGGCATTCTTGCCTTCAATGGCTTAGCGACTTATCAAACGATTGACAGTATCCTCTTGAATTGGCAAGAGATGCTATGGGAATTGGCGTTTCTACCCTATGCCATTATTAATGGGTTCTATCCGACAGTCACTGAAATCAAGGGCATGCCTCTCTGGGGTTTAGGAATCGTGGGTTGCTTTGTCGTCGTATGTTGGATGATCGCATCCCTTGTTATCTTGTATATCAGTCGAAGGACAAAACTCGCATCCAAACTCAACCCCTCAACAATTGCTTGGCTCATCATGGCAACCATTGGGCTGGCTTTCGGCTGGCGAATCCTCCATACACCACCTGCGATACCGGATGAGATTATCATTCAGATTGATACCACGAATGAATTAAGGGCGTTTCCATCGCATCAGCGCGGGTTTAGTCAGGGCGGTGAAGGACAGATGGTGCAGGTGGGGTATTTCGAGCAAGCGATGGAGTTAATCGCAGAGATTCGTCCGGCGTATGTTCGTATTGACCATATTTATGATTATTATCATGTTCTCAGTTTCGATGATGATGGTCAGGCGATTTATGATTTTTCTGAACTAGACCGGATTGTCGATGAAATCGTGGATGCAGGTGCAGAACCCCTCATGTCACTGAGCTATACACCCCCAGCATTGGCGAAAGGCAGTGTTCATAACCCACCAACCGATCTTACTGCTTGGGAAGCCTTAGTCTATGAAACGGTGAACTACTACAATGTCGAGCGTGAGCTGAATATCCAGTATTGGGAATTGTGGAACGAACCGAATCATACGGCTTTCTGGAATGGCACAATCCAAGAATATCTCGACTTATACAGCGCAACCGTGCGCGGGCTAAAACGGGCAGACCCATCCGCATTCATTGGTGGACCTGCAACAGTGTCTACGGCTGATTCGGCTTATTATCGCTTCACCGAAGGCAATTGGATTACTGCTTTAATCAACCATACCCAATACAACAATCTCCCGCTTGACTTTGTATCTTGGCATCTTTATTCGACATCTCCACAGGCTTATGCTGATAATATCACGATGCACGAACAATGGTTGAATCATCTCAATCCACAACCCTTGATGTTGATAACGGAATGGAATTTTGTCGCTGGTAAATCGTCCGCAATGGACATGGGACAAACGGTTGCCTATCTTGCCCAAACCTTGTCTATCTTATCGGATAGCAATCTGGAGCAGGCTTTCTACTTTGAACCGATTGATGGGGAGGATGATTGGCGTAATAGTTGGGGCTTAATACGCGCGGATGGCACACCAAAAGCCTCCTATTATGCCTACGCACTATTCGATGAGTTAGATGGCATTCAACTCTTCACAGAATCCAATCATCCCAATATCGGCGCAATGGCAACGCAATCAGATAATGGCACAAAGGTCTTGGTTTGGAATAACTCCGCATCTGATGAGACGGTATCCATCCAAATTGAAGGCATTACCGCAACATTAGTCACTAACAGCGTGCAAGGTGTCGATGCCCACTATGGTAATCCCTATCATGAGCAAGGGACAACCGAGACATTCATCGACGAATTTGAGGCTGAATCAGAAATGGGGATGATTAATTTGCAACTCGATATCCCCGCATTGGGGATTCGCTTGCTCAAAATAACAGAATAAGAAATTAGCAAGTCAATTTATTGTTGATGTCGAGTTTCATCACAATATCGTTCCTGCGAAAGTCCTTGACATTGTAGACTAGTAATTGTATAATAGAACATATGTTCACTATTAACAGTCAATCTCTATAAAAGTGATCAATTTCCAAAATGACTGCAACCCAACCAACAATCCTGCGTATATATTGATAAGACAAACATTCAGGGAGACCAAAATGAACTTGCACTATCACCTCAACAAGCAATATCGTCAAGAACAAGAACAACGCGCTCATCAACAACGCCTTGCTCAAAAGCTAGCCAAGAAATCCTAATCAGACCAACTGAGACATACCTCATTATTGGGGAGGATGAGACATGAAACACAACCACAATATCCTACGATCACGACGGGTAGACAATCAATTCCAAGATACGAAATTTGGCGGACAACCACGCCCCGCATCAAGCTAACACTCTCCGCCAATCAGACCTCAAAACGACAGCTGTCAAACCCCACACAATCCACATAGAACCATCACAATCGCATAATCGTCGTCTCTCTATAGCATATAGCATTGAATTGATGCTATCTTTGTAGTGTATCGGATTGTTCTATGCTCAATGGAGACTTTAATGAAAACCTTCTTACGAATGAGTTTGTTCTTAATTGGCATGGTAGTGTTAATGCCACTCCATGCTCAAACATCGGTGAATTGCGAAGCCATCCTTGAAATCTGGGAGATACAGGGCAGTGCGGCAGAAGCGAATTGTGTGGGGGAACGTGTCACAACTACGGATAACATCGTGACTGCCATCGGACCCAACGGCTTTTTTATCCAGACACCTGACGCGCGAATTGACGACGACCCTACTACTTCCAACGGTCTCTACGTTTATACAGACCGTCATCCCGGCTTATGGGATGTCCAAGTCGGTGATTCTGTCACTGTCGAAGGGCGAGTCGAGGAGGAATTCTATTTCACCCGCATTGAAGCTCCCACTCAACGGCGTGTGAGCATCCTCTCTTCTGGCAACCCTCTTCCACAGCCGATTGATTTGCTAGCTGTCGATTTGACTCCGGCAGAGGTACATCCACTAGAACGTTACGAGGGCATGTTAGTCTCTGTTGAAGATGCCTTCATCAATGCTGGAACCAATCAATTCGATGAATTTGGTATCTCACTTACGGGAGAACGGGCTTTACGTGAAGCCGGCATTGAACCTGATGATTTAGTTGAATTGGCTGGTACAGGTTTACCAGAATGGGATTTGAACCCGGAAGTCGTCGAAGTGGATCCTGCTGAGATGGGCATGGAAGTACTACAAGTCCCCACAGGCGGACGCGCGACAGTCACAGGTGGGCTAGCTTATAGCTTCTTGGATTATCAGATCTGGACAACCAGCCTTGTTGTTGAAGCGGGTAACTTTGCCACACGTCCAGCCCGTGCGCCAGAAGCGGGTGAATTTACGATTGCTACGCAAAACGTCCTCAATCTCTTCGATACAATAGATGACCCCAACCGCGATGATGACCGCTTTGAAGACTGGACACCTATTGACGAGGAGGCTTACCAGCGCCACTTGATGAAACAGTCTGCTCAGATTCGCATCAATCTGAGTGCGCCGGATATTCTGGCAATTCAGGAGATCGAGAATCTGCGCGTGATGAACGACCTTGCCATACAAATCTTCACCGATGATCCGAGCTTGCGTTATGTCGGTTGTCTCCTCGAAGGCAACGAGGGTAGGGGCATTGATGTTGGATTCTTGGTGCGGACTGACCGGGTAAATATTCATGATTGTTATCGCCTGCCGGGGAGTGAAACAGCACTCTACAACGATGGCGATTTTGTCTTTACTCGCCCGCCCCTTGTCATGGAGGCTGAACTCCTCCTCGATGGAGAAGCCTTCCCACTAACATTGATTAACCTGCATTTGCGGTCATTAAGTGGGGTCGAGACAGACCGTGTCCAACTGAAGCGTCTTCTGCAAGCGACAATGGTTGCAGAGTATGTTCAGACCTTGCAAAACGACAACCCGAATATCAACCTCGTCGTCTTAGGAGATTTGAATGCTTTCCAATTCACGGATGGCTTGGTGGATGTTGTTGGGATTATTGCAGGCAATCATGATTATGACGGTGCGCGGACATCGCCTGAATTTGATTATGTCGAACCTGATTTAGTCAATCAAGTCTTACGCCTTCCAGCCGACGAGCAATACTCCTTCATCTGGAACAGCAATCCGCAAGTCCTTGACCATATTCTGACATCGCAGACGCTCGATGCTTTGGTCACCGATATTCAATATGCACGGGGCAATGCTGATGCCCCTGTTGCGTGGTTCGATACAGCTGATGGAGCGTTGCGCTCATCCGACCATGATGGTTTGGTGCTATATATTCGTCCTGAATGAGAAAAGGTAAGTGTCTATCAGAATTTACGGCAGTCTTTTCCTTACAACACATTACAACAGCTTATAGGGTTTCGTTATGAAATCAATGTATTTGCGTTGATTTTTGGTTTGTTCATTAAGAAATCGCGGTTTCTAACTGCAATGACCTCAATAATCAATGAAACATCAAGGTTTTTTCAGTCCAGATTGATAGGGTAAATGATCCGTAATGTTATGTTATATTTAGGAGAGTGGATGTTTAATATGAGTACGCTCGTGTCAGGGTGTGGCTGTAAGTAGAGACAGCTTGCAGAAACATACAACCAAATACTCAGTTTGTCAGGGGTTATCGATTATGTTATTACAAGGTAATTTACAAGACATCAGTTTCACACAACTCATCAATGTTATCAGTTTGTCCAATAAAACGGGAACATTGACCATCTATGAAGCGGAATCCGACACAGTTGAATCCGCATTTGCCAGCCTCGATTTTTATCGGGGGAGGCTCGTGTCTGCTTGGCATTCACGGATGGATAACCATCTCATTCGGACGCTCCAACGCTACGATAAACTTGGCGAAAAGCAGGCACGTCATTTACGCAATGGCAAGTGGGCAGATGAACGCAACGACAAAGCCCTCGCACTACGGCTGATTAGCGCGCGCTATGTTACTCGTCGGGATGTTATCAATAGCTTAAAACAACAAATCGTCCATGTTGTCCACAATTTATTGACTTACAAATCGGGCAATTATCGCTTTGCAGACCGAGGCTTGAGCAATTCCCGAAAAGTATTTGCACCAATCGACTGGAATACAGCCCGAAGCCAAGCTCAAACGCTATTGGAGCAAGATATCAAAGCCAGCCAGGAAATTGCCAGCTTGGATGTAAAGTTACGTCTGACCAAGAAACTCAAAGTGAACTACAAAAACATTCAACTCAGTGCAGACGAATGGAAAGTGGTGGCATGCATCACACCGAAAACCCGCATCTGGCAAATCATGGATGTGCTTCATATGAAGGAACACGAGATAAAAGAAGTTGTCTATCGACTGATGTTAGCAGGTTATGTCGAAATGATTGGCACACCTGCCAAGCCATCTGTCGATGAAACACAACCGATCAAAATTCAAGTCGTACGAGAAACCATGCAACCCAAACGTATCACACAACTGGTTCGCACCTTAGCCGGAGCTGTTCCAAATTAATAAATCATTGGAAGTCAGGGAATATAGACTCCTGCATCAAGTAGGGGTCTTTTTGTGTATCAACAGCTTGCTCCAGAATCTATGGGATTTGCAGAACTTGTCCCACATAAATTCGCGTCGCATCCGCAATGTTGTTCATGTTAGCAAGTGTATCCAGCGACACACCATGGCGGAGCGCAATACGGAATAAATTGTCACCAGCTTGCACCACATACTGCCCATTTTGTGAGATTGAAACTGTATTTCGTGACGCAGATGTCATTATTGTATTTGAAGTTGTTGTCTGCACAGAGGGCGTTCCACATTGATTGATGGAGAAGATGTAATCGTACATTTTGCCCGGTTCACGTACATCTGGCGATTGAACTTGCAACTCATTCGAGGACAATGCCCAGAAGGTGGTCTGCCCATTTCCTGCTATCAGAATGTGTGACCCACTTGCCAATGCTTGACTGAGTGCATTCCCAATCTGAGCAAGATTCGCTCCTAGCTTATACTGTCCACTGCCATCTCCTAATCCATAATACCAAACCGAAAGCCCATCTGCCTCACAGTAGACAGCAACTGGTGCGCCTCCCGCATGCATGTAATTGATGCGATGATCAATCGGCGGTGGAGGAGATGGTGCACTATTAGTTGGTGATTGGGGAGCTGAGTTTGTTGTCGTGGTTAACGACGGCGATGATGGGTT
>JANQRM010000135.1 GCA_028284565.1 Anaerolineae bacterium
AATGTCTTGCGGAACGGTGGCTTGAGTGATTGGATACGACATCGCATCGGACACGGCATGGGTATCGAAGGACATGAGGCTCCATGGCTGGCTCCGGGCGATACGACTCGGCTTGTGCCGAACATGGTGTTCTCGAATGAACCGGGCATTTATCGTCCGGGCATTGATGGGTATCGCACGATTAACACGATGATCGTCACGGATGGCGATGCGCTAGTCCCAAGTCGGTTTTTGGCAGAGCATCCCCCTGAGAAGCGCATTTTGTCCATCTAAAAAAATCTAACGCAGAGGGTCGCGTTCACATCTAATGGTTAATGCATGAAATGGTAGGGGCGTACAGCGGTTGCGCGTAGACACTGCAATCCTATGCCCTTACATCAACATTTCTTGACACTCTACGTTTCAAATCAACACAAAAAGAAAGGATAAACGATGCCTGAACCTCCAGCGTGGCGATATCAAAAAATTATTAAGCCAATGTTCGATATTCCGACGCCGCATCGCATCCTCACAGGTGGGCGGATACTGACCTGTGTTGATAATGAAGTCATCGAGCATGGTTTTGTCGAGATTGAAGATGGCACAATTAAAGCGGTTGGGTCAGTCAGTGAGTTGGGGGACACATCCGCCGAGGTGATTGACATCACAGGCAAGACCTTGATGCCCGGGATGATGAATTCTCATGCTCATCTGGCGTGGGATGGAGTGCATGACCTTGCGCGTCAGTCGATGGATGATGCGTCTGAAATCAGTGCGTATAAGAGTGCGGGGAATATGCTCAAAAGTCTGCGGGCAGGGATTACGCTCGTGCGGGATTTGGGGATGAATACGTCGAATTTCTTCGCCAAGCAAGCGGTCGAACAAGGCATCTTTCCGGGACCGCGATTGCTCATCACGGGTGAAGCGATTATCCAAACGGGTGGGCATACCTATTGGTGCTGTCGGGAGGCGAGTGGTGCGGATGAGATGCGTCGGGCGGTGCGTGACCAAGTCAAAGGTGGCGCAGACCTGATTAAAATTATGGGTTGTCATGATTTGTTGGAATTCACGGATGATGAACTTCATGCTGTGATAGATGAATCGCATCGTAATGGCTTGCCGATTACCGCTCATGCAACCTTTAATGATTGTATTCATCGGATGGCAGACTTTGGCGTGGATGTGATTGAACATGGTGGCTCGATGACGGATGAGACGATTCAATTGTTACTCGATAAGAATATCCCCATTGTGACGACCTTTGCCCCACTCGTGATGCAATCGCAAGCCGAACTCGCGCGACAATATAACATTCCTGAATGGAAGATTGAGGAACGTCAGAAAGCGGTGGCAAATCGCGGACGGTATGAGGGAATCGTCAAAGCGGCGAAAGCGGGTGTCCCCATTGCCTTTGGAACGGATGCGGGGGGTCCGGTGGTTGGGCATGAAGTGGTCGCTCCTGAATTGAAGTTTATGGTCAAGCTGGGTGTGAAAAAGGACAATTATGATGCGCTCCGGTGTGCGACGATTGTGGCGGCGCGGGTGAGCCACTTGGAAGATAAACTTGGCACATTGGAAGTTGGCAAAGAAGCCGATATGATTGTGGTGGATGGCAATCCGCTGGATGATTTGGATGCACTAGAAAGGGTACAAATGACCTTTATTGGCGGGAAGAAGATGATTGGTGTGGGAGATTAGCATGAGCAAGATTACGGGCATATTCAACATCTTGGCTACGCCATTTACGGCAGAGCAAGCGGTGGATGTGGAGAGCTTAAAGCACCTTGTCAATTTTCAAGTGGATAAGGGAGCGTATGGGCTGACGATACTGGGTGTGTTGGGTGAAGCGGCGAAGCTCAGTGTGGATGAACGCAAGTTGGTGATGGATACGGTTGTCGAAACGGTGGATGGACGTGTTCCGATTGTGGTTGGCACGAGTCATCAGTCACTGGATACCTGTATTGATTTGTCGGCTGGGGCATTTTCGGCGGGCGCAGATGGCGTGATGATTGCCCCACCCCGCATGGAGAATCCGACGGATGAGAAAGTCCTTGCATTATATAGCGACATCGCCAGCAAAATTGACCAGCCGATTGTGGTGCAGGATTTCCCACCTGTGAATGACATCATCATGTCAGCGGATTTTCTGGCAGAGTTGGCGGAGCAGATTCCGAATGCGCGTCATCTCAAATTGGAAGACCCGCCTCTGATGCAGAAGATTTCAGCGATTCGGGAACGGACAGACAAGTATGAGATATTCGGTGGTTTGGGTGGGATGTTCCTCCTCGAAGAGTTGAAGCGTGGTGCATCCGGCACAATGACAGGATTTGCCTTTACGGAAATCTTGGTGGCGATTTTCCAAGCGTATCAAGCTGGGCGCATTGGTGATGCGGAGCAAATCTTTGACCATTATTTACCCCTCATCCGCTATGAGAACCAGCCACAGATTAACCTGACGATTCGCAAGGAGATTTTGTATCGGCGTGGTGCGATGGGACATGCGACACCCCGCGACCCCTTCAACCCGATTGATGAGGGGACACATGAGGAAATCTCGTGGTTGCTCAAGCGCGTCGGGATTGATGATGCGACACAGAAGATTGAGTTTTGAGGAAAATCATTGAACCACAGAGGACACTAAGGACACAGAGGGGAACTAAAAATATCGTTTATGTTGAATGATTTATCATAATCTTCATTATCTATGAGTGAGTTAGGAAAGATAACATGGATTTAGGATTAGGGGGTAAAGTTGCAATGGTCGCGGCGGCGAGTAAAGGGCTAGGTTACGGCATCGCCAGAGAACTTGCTAAGAACGGAGCGAAGGTCTCCATGTGTAGCCGTACCGAAACCGACATCAAAGTCTCTGCAGAGACGGTTACGAAAGACACGGGCGCAGAAACGCTGGCGGCGGCGTGTGATGTGCGTAATCCTGCAGACATTCAAGCATGGGTGGATAAAACCGTAAATCAATGGGGCAAGGTGGATGCCCTGCTTGTTAATGCAGGTGGACCTCCGGCGGGACAATTCAAAGACATCTCAGACGAGCAATGGCAATCCGCATTTGAACTGACCTTGATGAGTACAATTCGGATGATTCGTGCGACGATTCCGCATATGACCGATGGTGGCGCGATTTTGACGGTCACCTCGTCGTCGATTAAAGAGCCGATTCCGAATTTGGCGTTATCGACGGTGATGCGTTCTGGTGTGATGGGCTTAGTGAAGACACTCGCCGATGAATTGGCGGGCGATAATATCCGCGTGAATAACCTGATTCCGGGGCGGATTGATACCGATCGCGTGGCGAGTTTAGACCAAAAGGTTGCGAATCGA
>JANQRM010000162.1 GCA_028284565.1 Anaerolineae bacterium
CAATGGGCAACCTTAAACCAAGCGAAAGTACTTGTTGCTGGCTGTGGCATTGGAACTTATGCGAGTCAATTTCGCCGACGATATACACCTGATGTCGAAGCCTTTGATATTGAATTCGAGCGTGTACAAGTGGCTCAAGACGATACACCTCATGCCCTTGTCTCTGCGGGAGAAGCCATCCCCTATACGTCGAATACGTTTGATACAGTCTTGTCCCACGAAGTCATTGAGCATGTCCAAGATGACCAACTCACAGCAAGAGAAATGCTTCGTGTCCTGAAACCGGGTGGTCGATTAGTATTATTCTGCCCAAATCGCTGGTATCCTTTCGAGACCCATGGACACTATTGGCGTGGTGAATATCATTTTGGCAATACACCCTTGATTAATTACTTACCTAACCGTTGGCGGGACGAATTGGCTCCTCATGTTCGAGTTTATAGTGGACGACAAATTCGCGGATTATTTAATTCGCTTTCTACAAAAATTATTCATCACTCACGAGTCTATGGAGGTTATGACAATATCATCGCTCGTTTAGGAACACCCGCCAAAGTATTTCGAGACATCCTCTATAAATTCGAGCGAACGCCATTAGATATTTTTGGCTTATCCCATTTTATGGTGGTAGAAAAATTAGGCTAAACAAACTTTTCTCCTCTAGCTTTGTCGACAGTGGCGAAGATTGGGCTTTCCATCTATTATTTAAGTATATTCATTCACGCTGAAAATAAGGAAGCGTGCGGATTTATGACAACCATTTGGAATCTTCCACAAATTGAATTAACCGAACTCCGAAATGTAAAAGAGACCCGTCCAGCGGCGGTCTTAACTGGCGAGCGTGCTTGGAATGCGGTTGGTTCCATGCTCAGTCTACCGATTGTTGTTCAAGCAGAACCCTATACGGCAGACATCAACTTTATGGAAACACTGGCAGATGGTCTGCCTGAGCAAGTTGAAGTGGTCTATGGGATTGGTGGAGGTCTCGCGGCGGACGTAGCAAAGTATGTGGCATGGAAACATAACTTACCCTCAGTGATAATCCCGACAACTTTGAGTGTTGATGGGTTCTTTACAGCGATTGTCGCAGTACGGCGTGATGGAACAGTTGGTTATACAACTACAGGTCCTGCTGAGAAAGTCATTATTGACTGGGAAATTGTGCGGAATGCGCCACAACATATTCGCGGGACCGGCATTGTTGAAATTTTGAGCATGACAACGGGTTTGCTGGATTGGCAATACGCGGCACAACTAGGGAAAAACACCCCTGATATGCGTTTCCAGCAATGGGCAGCTCAAATCGCGGCAGGCATTGCTCAACAAGCCTATAAAATCGCTGAAGGGGTCGGTGATGGTCGACAAGATGCCATGCGTAATCTCTTGGACTTAATTTGTGTAGAAGTCCAATTGACGAATCAACTTGGTCACAATCGCCCGCAAGAAGGCAGTGAGCAATACTTCGCCTATGCGATTGAACCGAAAGCAACGCGCGGAACGGGTGTTCCTTATGCTGATTTAGTCGGACCCGGTATCTTAATTGCGGCGACACTGCATAAGCAAAATATCAACCCCATTCGGGATACTTTGTTATCTGCTGGGGTACGATTAGGACAATTGAAGCGCGATGACATTATTGAAACGCTAGAAATTCTACCCAATTATGTAAAAGAGCATAACCTACCCTATAGTATTGTGCATGATATGGACTTGTCTTCTGAGGAAGTTAAAGATTTAATCGCAACAACTGGACTCGATTTACGGGATGAATAACAGCTTTAACACTTCTTAACTTGTTTTCAGCTTAAAAATGGTGTATTGGTAGAGGCATGTGAAGGTTATGCCTCTTTTGATTCATAGAAGGATAGAATGGAATGATTAGTTTTGGGACCGACGGCTGGCGTGCTGTCATCGCAGATACATTTACTTTTGCGAATTTACGGCTTGTGGCACAGGCTGTCGCGGATTCGATTAACGATACCTATAATGGGGATGACCCGCCCGAAGTGGTTATTGGATTTGATACTCGCTTTTTATCCGATCGCTTTGCAACCGAAGCAGCACGAGTCATGGCTGGGAATGGCATTGTTGCGTGGTTATCTCGCGCAGATGTACCCACTCCCGCCATTTCATTTAATGTCAAAGACAAAAAGGCACAAGCAGGGATTGTCATCACGGCAAGTCATAATCCACCGCGTTACAATGGATTCAAGCTCAAAGCTCCTTATGGCGGTTCAGCGA
>JANQRM010000168.1 GCA_028284565.1 Anaerolineae bacterium
TCGCTCTTGCAAGAGAGTGATTTTGTCGTGCTAGCTGTGCCACATACCGACGAGACTCATCACATCATCAACGAGGACACATTAGGACAGATGAAACCTGGTGCCGTTCTCATCAATCCAGCGCGCGGGGCGTTAGTCGATGATGAAGCCTTACTCGAAGCATTGGATAGCGGACATCTTGCAGGTGCGGCACTCGATGCTTTTGAACCTGAACCCCTCCCACCAGACCATCGCTTCTATGCCTTGCCGAATGTCTTGGTCTCGCCCCATATGTCTGGACATACTCATCGTTTGTTTGAGCGTTGCGTGGATGTATTCTGTGAAAACCTCCGTCGATACCTGCATGACGAACCGCTGTTGAACCAGGTTCATCCAAGTAAATAAGTGATTCTAGGAACATATTTTGTCGCTCGTGCAACGCCAAGATAGTCCACAACAATACATTAATGGATACCAATTCGATAAATATTTCGGATTTTAAGGCAAGTTAGGTAAACTAAGTAACAAAATAATAAGCTGAAATCGGAGGATTTTTGCGAAATTTTGACAGAGAGTTTACAAATTGGACAATTGTCTGGGGATTACCAAGCATGACCATTCGCTTGGAGTAATTTTATTATGATGAGCTACGTTCTTCGTCGCCTACTCATTACGCTCGTGACATTACTGGGTGTATCTATCCTGATATTTATCATGGTACGCATCCTGCCCGGTGACATCATTGATACCAAATTGTCCATTTTTGTGGAGCGCAATCCCGAATTGATTGCAGAGATGGAAGCGCGCTATGGCTTCGATCAACCGCTTCCGGTGCAATATTGGCGATGGTTGAGTACGACACTTCAAGGTGATCTTGGGACATCGTGGCGGTCTGGCTTGCCTGTTATTGACCTGATTGGCGAGAGCTTGCCGATTACAATTGAACTGACGTTTTTAGCGATGTTGATTACCGTGAGCGTGGGAGTCCCACTTGGTGTCCTTTCCGCAGTGAAACACAATAGCCTATTCGACAATATCAGTCGGGTTGTCTCCTTTGCTGCCTTGGGACTACCCGATTTTTGGCAGGGAGCCATGATGATTCTCATCGCCTCCACTGTTTTCAATTGGTTTCCGCCAATTCGATATGTTAATCCGCTGGAAAATTTAGGGGCAAACCTTGCAGTCTTTATTTTGCCAGCAATTGCCTTGGGGACGATTAACATCGCTAATATCATGCGCCTGACTCGTTCCAGTTTATTAGAAGAACTCCGCAAAGACTATATTCGGACAGCACGCTCGAAAGGCTTGCAAGAGCGCGTGGTGGTGCTTCGTCATGCCCTGCGGAATTCGATGATTAGCATCGTGACGATTATGGGGCTGATGGCAGGTTATTTAATTGGGGGTTCGATTACCGTAGAAGCAGTCTTTACCTTACCGGGTCTTGGACGGTTGATATTGGCTTCGATTGAACAGCGCGATTTCCCAACAATTCAAGCGACCTTGCTCTTGACCAGCGCGGCATTTATTTTTATCAATTTCTTTGTGGATGTGTTATATGCCTATCTGAATCCACGCATTCGGTTTGATTGAGGGTAGGGATAAATCGCCATGAGTAATATGCCGACGCAAGCAAAAAGCAAACCGAAAACCAAAGACGTAATTCAGCTCGCACCTGCGCGTTCTTGGCTAGGTGATGTGCTGTATGAAGCAATGCGGAATCGGTTGGTCATTATTGGGTTTATCATTGTAATTTTGTTTATCTTAGTCGCGGTGTTTGCTCCGCTGATTGCACCCTATGGATTTGATCAAGTTATTGCAACATCCCGTTTGACAAGCCCCAATAGTGAACACCTGTTTGGAGCAGACCATTTGGGGCGAGATATTCTAACGCGCGTCATGTTTGGCATTCGCACCTCGTTAATCGTCAGTGTGACCTCCGTTTTCTTTGGCGGTAGTATCGGCGTGTTATTGGGCTTGGTGTCTGGTTATTTGGGAGGCAACGTGGATATGTTGATCTCTCGTATTCTCGATATGTTTTTCGGTATCCCCACTCTGCTTCTTGCCATTGTGCTATCCGGTGTCTTGGGGTCGGGCATTATCAATCCGATTTTAGCCATTGGCATTGTCAATGTTCCCTTTTTCGCCCGCTTAATCAGAGGACCTACGCTCGCTGAAAAGGTCAAGCCCTACATTGAATCTGGCATATCTATCGGCGCACGGACACCTCGTATTATGTTCCGCTATATCTTGCCCAATGTAATTCCGATTGCGATTGTCCAATCAACCTTGAGTATATCCTACGCCATTCTGATTGAAGCGGCACTGGGTTTTGTCGGCTTGGGGGTGCAACCGCCCACACCCTCCTTGGGCAGTATGTTGAGTGAAGGGCGGACATTTTTGGAACTCGCCCCTTGGTTTTCGATTTTTCCCGGTTTAGCCATTATGGTCATGGTGTTGGCATTTAACTTAGCCGGGGATGGCTTGCGGGATGCTCTCGATCCCACCATTCGGGGGGAACGCTAATTGTAATCAGTGAAACGAGGAGGTGCTTATTGAGGAGGGCGAAGTTCGTTCATTTTTTCGTCAACGAGTTATTGATAAGGATAGATTTTTATGAAACAGCAACGTAAGAACAGACGCGGTATATCCCGTCGAGATTTCTTCAAAGTGGCAGGCGTGACTGGCGCGGCGACGATGTTCCCGTGGTCATCCCTGAGTGTCTTGGCACAAGACCCTGTGAGTGGCGGAACCCTGATTGAAGCGCGAACCTATGAACTGCTCGATTTGGACCCGGCAACAACCTTGAATACAGAAGCGGGTCAAATAGTGATGCCTCGTCTTTATGAGTCCCTTGTCACTACAGGACCGCAATTGCAAGCCGTTCCTAAGTTGGCAACCTCATGGGACTTGGTTGATGATGTCACTTGGGAATTCAAAATCCGTCAGGGCGTGAAATTCCACAATGGTGAAGACCTTACGGTGGAAGATATTCTCTTTAGTTATGAGCGTATCCTCGACCCAGAAGTGGGGCATCCTGCCGCCAATCGGATGGGTGCAATTGATAGCATCGAGATTGTCGATGAAGAAACGATGCGCTTTGTCTTGCCCACTCCCAATGCGATTTTCCCACGTCAACAAGATTGGAGCTTTATCCATCATCGCTCGCTCGCTGACCAACCCTCGGATTGGCTATTGAGCAATGTAAATGGGACTGGACCCTTTAAGCTAGACGATTGGCGACCCGATATCGAAATGCGCTTGGTGCGTCATGATGACTATTGGCAAGAGGGTAAGCCCTATCTGGATGGCATTGTGATGAATGTCTTCCCAGAAGAATCGTCAGCATTGGCGGCACTCCGGACAGGGGAAGCCCATTTCGTAACGCTAGAAGACCCCAACAACTATGCGTTGCTCACAGGCAATCCCGATCTGAATCTGCTCGAAGTCCCAGCGAATGGTGGTATCTTCTGGTGCTTCAATGGAAATCGTGAGCCGATGGATGATGTTTTTGTGCGCCGGGCAATCTCGGCGGCAATCAATCGTGAAGAAGTACTTCAATTGGTGGGTGCAGGTTTGGGGACAGTTTCGGGTGTCATCACGCCTGCTTTTGGAGATGTGCATGTCCCGACATCGGATTTGCCGTATTATCAATATGATGTAGACCTAGCGCGTGAAATGCTCAGTCAATCAAGTGTTCCCGACGGTTTTGCAATGGATTGCTTGTTTATTGATGCCCTGCCCATCATGAAGAATGGCGCACAACTCTTCCAACAATACATGGAAGCCATCGGGATCGAAGTCGAACTCCGTGGCATGGAAACCAATACTTGGGTCGAAACAGTTGTCGAGACCGAAGACTTCTACTTCACGACCAATCTCGAAATCGGCGGACCCACGCCCGAATCCATTTTGAATGCGATTGGCTGTGAAGGTTGGGCGGCTCCTGTGTATGGACCTTGCTCGGAAGAAATTGACGTGATGGTGCAATCGGCGGCAGGCATTACGGATGCGGCAGAACGCAGTGCCATCTGGCGGGATATTCAAATTGCGGTAGCTGAGTTCCAGCCGACGGCAACTTGGATATACGCACGGAATCATGTGGTCGCGGCACAGACGGCAGTTCAGGGATTTGTTCCCTTCCCAGATAAAGCTCATCGTCAGCTCGAAGATGTATGGCTGGCAACCTAGTCAAAAGAGAATCGTTCGACATAAAAATTAACCTTGTAAGGGCGTACCGCGGTGCGCCCCTACAGATACACCGCTCGATGAAGGCACAATTAAGGAGGACGTATGGGACGTTATGTGAATTTGGCAACAGTTCAGCCCCCATTTCCAGATAGTCAATTACGCAATCACGACATGATGGAGATTGCCCTCAGCTTAACCGACGAAGCAGGTCAGCAGGGGAGTGATATTGTCCTCCTGCCAGAACTCATCAACATCTATGAAATCGAAGGTGTTGAGCTACCTTTGGCGGATGTTGCATCCATCTCCGCTATTGAGCGATTAACTGCGCGTTTTGCCGAACTGGCTCACAAGCACCAGATGTATCTCATTCTCCCTGTCGGTGAGTTACGGGACGACGGTCTTTATAACACTGCCATCTTACTTGACCGTAGCGGGACCGAGATTGGACGCTATGACAAGACCCACATCTCCCAACCTGAATTTTTACTCTATCCCAACATCAAAGCGGGGAATTCATTTCCAGTCTTCGACTTGGACTTTGGACGCATTGCCATCATGACCTGTTACGATTGTAGTTTCCCCGAAGTAGCAGTGATTTATGCTATGAAAGGGACAGAAGTGCTGTTTTATCCACGCTGGCAAAGTGGACCCAGTGAAATCTTCTTTGAGATTCAAATGCGGGCGCGTGCCTTAGACCATTCCATCTTTTTGGTGAGTTCCAGTTTTGGGGTACGAGATGGTGTCCCATGGAAGCCAGGCATGTTGTTTGGACGCAGTTGTGTGATTGGGCGTGATGGCACGATTCTTGCGGATGCAGGGCATGAACAAGGGCTTGTCACTCGTCGCATTGACCTCGACCGTCCCCATTTGATCGAATGTCTTGACGAAAGCCAAGGTCAGGGTCTCATTAAGGAATTAGGAACCTTACTCCAAGAAGACCGTCGCACTGATTTATATCGTGACGCTCTACAAAAGGAAATCAATGCGTTGGTTAAGTGAAAGTTCTGGCAAAGATGATTAATATTGCTATTATTGGCTGTGGATTTATGGGGTCACTTTATGCGCGGATTTGCCATCAACTGGCAGAGGCTAGCGTCGTCGCAGTCTGTGATGTAAATCTTCAAAAGGCACTGACATTAGCAGAACAGGTGGATGCACAGGCTTATGGCGATAGCAACTATCAAGCGATGTTTACCGCATATCCAGAGATAGATGCCGTCCTTATCTGTACCCCAGAAGATTCCCATGTTGCACCTATCTTAGCCACGCTAGACGCAAATAAGCATCTCCTGATTGAAAAGCCCTTGACGGCATCAATTGCCGACGCGAAGCAGATTCTCTCAGCCTATTTGGCACAGGATGTCATTTCCATGATTGCTTACAGCCTGCGCTTTGACCCCCGCTATGTCGCCATGAAACGCGCAGTCGAACAGGGAGAAATCGGCGAGATTATCCATATGTATGCCCGCCGAAATATGGCAATCGGTGTCTTGCAACGTCTGAATGGTCGGGTTGAAGGTCCACTTTGGGTTGGTGTCCACGATATAGATATGATGCGCTGGCTTACAGGGCAAAATGTGGTACGTGTCATGGCAATGGCAAGCGACAAAGGCATGCAAGACTGGGATGTCAAAAGCATTTATTATGCCTTGTTGACCTTTGAAGATGGCACAGTCGCCGCACTTGAAAATGCGTGGTCAGTTACGCCGCTTGTTGGACGACCCCAACCCTTTACCTTCCGTATCGAAGGGACAGAAGGACAGCTACAGGTACGGAGTTATGAACAAGGCATCACCATCTATGGCAACAAGTCCTTGTCTGAACCGGATACCGTCTATATGCCGGAAATGTATGGACGCATCAGTGGAGTGTATCGAGACCAAATCACTTATTTTCTTGATTGTATTCGTGCTGGCAAACAGACAGACATTCCCATTGATGAAGGCTGGAATAGTCTGCAAGCGGCAGTAGCGATTGTGCAATCAGCAGAAGAACATCTTGAAATCATAATCGATGGCTAGAGGAGTAAACGTGTGGAATCATTAGCGATAGGGCAACGATGTCTACATTGCAAACAGGAGTATCCACTGTATCCACCCTTGGTTGCAGGATGTGAAGCTTGTCAATCGGAGGGGTTCATTGCTCCGGTTGAAGTCGTCTTTGATTATGAGACAGTAGGAACATGGTTGCCAGACACACCGCAACATGGCTTATTGCAATATCAGGCATTGTTACCTCCGCTTGTGGATGCACTCAGCATGATGGAGGGAGCAACTCCGTTAGTCCCACTGAATCCAAGCCAGCCCAAGATTTATATCAAAGATGAAAGTCGAAATCCAACATGGAGTCATAAGGATCGCTTTAATTACTGTGCGGTCAGTTCAGCTGTGACGATGAACAAGCTGGGTGTAGTGGCTTCATCCACCTGTAATCACGGAGCCTCATGTGCCGCCTATGCCACACGTGCCAACTTGCCTGCGATTATTTTGGTGACACCACATCCGCCAGCCGTGAGTAGCTTCTTGCAAGCCTATGGGCAAACCGTAATAAGTGTACCAACCACACCACATAGCTGGGCATTGATTCAACAGATTATCGAGACACGGGATTATCATCCGGTGAGCAATTATACTAATCCCGGAACCAACCATCCCTTTGGTACAGAAGGCTATAAGACGATTGCCTATGAGTTGTGTTTACAGCTCGATAAGCATCCACCAGATGCCGTGTTTGTTCCCGTAGGCAATGGGGAATTAATGTTTGGCATTAATAAAGGCTTTCAGGAACTGCGTCAGCTCGGCATTATCGCCACCATTCCCCGCATGGTGAGTTGTGAACCCGTCATTAGTGGGTCGCCATTAAAGCAAGCGGTGGATAGTGACCAGCTCATCGTCCACACCCACATCACAACCGACTCCGAGGCTTATGCGGTATCCAACCACAGCAATAGCCTGAGAGGAAATGTGGCACTTCAGGAGTCGGATGGAATTGCTTTAGCGTTAACCGAAGACGAGATTCGACACGCCCATGCAACCTTAGCGAAACGGGGAATGTGGTCAGAAAAGTCATCCGCCATCGCCTTCGCAGGCACACTAAAGGCAAATGAACTGGGCTTTTCGGAAAATGATGTGATAGTTTCCATCAGTACCTCAAGTGGATTCAAAGATCGTGGGGTCGGACAGGTAACTGTTCCTGCAACTGACGGCAGTTGGGAAGCCTTATTGAAACATCTTGAAACGCAAGAGCATCCGGCAATAGTGAGGAAGGTATCCCATGACAATTGAACGAGTTGGGTTTATCGGACTAGGCGTGATGGGCTATCCCATGGCAGGGCATCTGGCACAAAAGGGCTATTCTATCACAGTCCATAATCGAACCAATCAAAAAGCGGAAACTTGGGTTGAAGAAAACTCAGGCACGATGGCGACAACACCAGCCGAACTCGCACACGATAAGCAAGTGGTCTGCATTTGCGTTGGGAATGATGAGGATTTACGAGAGGTTATCTTGGGTGAAGACGGTGTGCTGACCACGTTGCAACCCGGCTCGATTCTTGTAGACCATACAACCGCTTCCGCTTCGATTGCCAAGGAAATCTATGAACATGCAAGTACTAAGGGAATCGGATTCTTGGATGCACCGATATCAGGTGGGGGAGTTGGTGCGAAGAACGGCACATTAACTGTCATGGTTGGTGGGGATGAGGAGCATTTCAATGCCGTGCGTCCCCTATTAGCATGCTACGCTAAGACGATTAATTTAATGGGACCCGTCGGTAGTGGGCAACTCACCAAGATGGTGAATCAGATTTGTATTTCAGTCACCTTGCAAGGTGTTGCAGAAGCCCTCCATTTTGCGATCAGTGCCAACTTAGATGTCGAAAAGGTCATGCAAGTCATTACAAACGGAACAGCCCAATCTTGGCAGTTAGACAACCGCGGTCCATGGATGCTAGATGAGCGCTACAAAGCCGGTGGCTTCACAGTCGATTTAATCAAGAAAGATTTAGACCTCTGTACAAAACATGCGTCCGATGCTCAAATCGCAATACCTATAGCCAAACAAGTGCATCACTTCTTTGGAATGCTCCAAGCGCAAGGGAAAGGAGATTGGGATTTCAGTAGCTTACTTGAACTCCTCGATATGGATGTTTAAATGAGTTTCATCGAGCGTGTCTGTTTAGTGATGTAATCCATTCAAAAAGATCAATAGCGAGCAGAAATTCTGCGATGAATTCTAAACCGAAATGTCAATACATTCTAAATGCTATAGTTTTACAAAAGTGTATTTTTGTCAAGTTATTTGTTCGAAACTTGCTATTCAAGGCATGTAGTTATAATCTAGAGTCAATTAAATTGACATAAATGTAAGTCTCCCCTACCCTACTGGATAATTATGACTGACCAAGCAAACCTACCGAATGTATCCCAACTCGAGACCATTCCCTTCATCGAATTTATCAATGTCGCATTAACTGGATTATCGAGTGAAGCTAGTCGCAAGCAATATCGATACACGTATCATGCATGGTCTAATTGGTGTGATTCACACAAGATCAATCCCATTCATCTCAATATTCCTAATGTTACCTTTTACCTTAAACAACTCACTCGACGAGACGGATCACCTGTGACCTTCCAAACTCGGAAACTCCACCTGACCCATCTCCGTAAACTGACAGAAGGTTTAGCATTGCATCATCCTTTCTTCAAAGCACGCCACGATGAACTCAGCTATATGAAACCGCCTCTTGCTGGTAGTAGCCAAGACGAACATGTCACACATGCCTTAACTCCAGAGGATGTCTACCACATTGCCAATGCGTGGTCAGACGACCGCACTTTGATTGGGAGACGTAATCATGCTCTCATCAACCTCACCTTTGCAACTGGAGCGCGCATTTCTGAGATTGCTATGGCAGAATGGTCACATCTCAATCTGGTTGCCGGGACGCTACTCATACCCAGAGGCAAAGGACGCAAACGCCGTACTGCAACGGTCATTGACGACTTACCCATCAATGAAGCTATACGCGATTGGCGATTCATCGTACCTCGTGAAAGACTCTTCTTGTTCCCGCGAGTCTACAAAGGCGATAATCTAGGACCTGATAAGCCCATCAGTCGACAAGCCATCGACAACATTGTCCGTGATACCGTCAAACGCTGTGGAGTCGCCTTTCACCATCACCAAGCCCGTCTGACCCTTGGCACAGAACTCCTACAAAATGGCGGTGAACATATCATCCGCGATGTGATGGACCAATTTGGGCATAACGACGCGCGCACCCTCCTCAAGCACTATGTCGCACCCAACCAAGCCGCGCTTCGCAAAGCCCGCTTCCATACACGCTGGCAACAACAAGATGATGAGGATGACTTAGTATAAATTTGCCCCTTGATAGCTACTGTCACAACTTCAGCATCAAAAAACCAGCCCCATCTAACATTGCCAACCAAAACTTGTACACCATTTTGACGACGTGCTATCACCGTCTAATTTCTGTATGCTGACATCACAACAACCCGCAAACCTGTAGCTGAATGTAGAGAGGACGACATATGCGACAACATGCCACCTATATAGAATCGGGTTATGTGCCACGCTCAAAATCATATGCTGGACGCTTTGGGCGACTGTTTCGACATCTACCTGCCTTCTGCCC
>JANQRM010000191.1 GCA_028284565.1 Anaerolineae bacterium
TGCCTCGTGCGCTCTGCAATCGACGTATCGCCGCGCAAGCCATTCACTTGCGCCCAGCCTGTCATCCCCGCCTTTTCTTGATGTCGTTCCATATAGCGCGGGACAGACTCGCGGAACTGTTGCACATACGAGGGTTGCTCAGGTCGCGGTCCCACAAGGCTCATATGCCCCATCAACACATTGACCAACTGTGGAATTTCGTCCCAATTCGTCCGCCGCATGATGCTCCCAATGCGCGTCACCCGCGGGTCATCTTCCACCGTCCATGTGCCATGCTCCTCTGCATCGGGGCGCATCGAACGGAACTTAATCATCGGGAAGGGATTGCCATCCAAGCCCATACGTATCTGCGAGAAGAACACGGGTCCCTTCGATTCCCATTTAATTATCAACGCCGTCAGCAACATCAAGGGCGAGAGGAAGACCAAGCCCATCACCGAGCCGAACACATCCAAGCCACGCTTGAGGCTGAGTTTCCAACCGCGCAGGGCGATGTCCCGCACGGTGAGCAAGGGTGTCCCACCGAGTTCATCCACATTCAAGTCGCCTGCCATATAGGCGAAGATGTCCGGAAACACCTTAATATCCACATGACCACGTTGGCACAGCGTAATCAACTCCACCAATTCCGCACGTTTCGCATCCCGCACCGCAACAATGACTTGTTCCACTTGATACTCATCGATCAGGGCTGGCAATTCGGGGTATGTTCCCAATATCGGGAAGCCGAGCATCTTGCCCTTCGGATTTTCCTTCACCACCACGCCTACCATATTGTAGCCCAATTCGGGACGCTTCTTGATGCGGTTGGTGATGTCACGTGCGATTTGCCCCTCACCGACAATGAGCAAGTTGTCCTGTGCCACCCCATTCCGTCTTAATCGTAGCCGAACTGCGCGATGGACTTCCCGCCCAATTCCAGCAAAAATCACACTGAAGAACCACACGTAAAAGAACAAACTGCGCGGATAGCCCACATCCAAAGCCGAATTCTGGAAAATCAATGCCTGCAAGCCATAGGTCAGGGTTGTCCCCACAGTCACGACACCAATGACACTTCGCATCTCATCAAAGCGACTATAGACACGACGCAGATGATACAGACGTGCGAAGAAGAACATCACAAGGATTGTTCCCACATTCAGTATCATCGTCGGTAGATAGCTCAATAAAGCGGGTTGTTCATCAGGACGCAAGAAGAAGGGCAGAAACTCACGTGCATAATAGGCGAAGACAAAGGCAAACAACAGCAACACCCCATCTGTCACTAGCAGAGTCCCATTAAGGATGGTTTTCCAGCGTGTATCGCGGGGGATCACACGGGATGGAACGGTTGTATCGTCTAGGCGTAGGCTGTCGGGTTCTGGATTTCCTGCCATAAGCCCTTGCCTCCTTTGAACAAGAGTGCAGACAATATCATTAAATGGACGGGATAGGGGGTCGTTGCCCGAAAATGTTTGCGATAGAACAACAGCATCGCCCGCCAGAATTCAAATTGTGCTTTGGGACTTTGCCGACTCGCCGCCCGCTTGACATGCTTGACGATGACCTTCGGATGATACCAAACCTTATAGCCTGCCTCCTTGATGCGATATGCCCAATCTAAATCTTCGCCATACATGAAGAAGATACCATCCAACAATCCTGCTTTGTCGATGGCTTCCTTCCGCACTTGCATATACGCCCCTACCACAGAATCTACTTCGAGTTCATCATCCGGGTCAGCAAAGGACATATTGTAACGCGCAAATCGCTCACTCTTCGGAAATAACTTCGACAAACCCGCATAATGATAGAAGCTCACCTTAGGTGTTGGGAATCCACGACGACAAGCTTTATCCAAACTGCCATCTTTGAGGATGAGCTTCGGTCCTGCCACACCAACATCAGGGCGTGAATCCATAAATCTAATCATATGATGTAAGGCATAAGGTGGCAGTTCCGTATCAGGGTTGAGCAGAAGTGCATAGCGTGGCGCATCCTCATCGACATGCCCCGCACCATGATAACCTAATCGGTGTAATCCGTTATTGTTCGCTTGTGGATAGCCGATGTTTTCGGCATTCCGAATCAAGGTTGCTTGTGAAAAGTATTCTGCCACCATCTCCGCGCTCTCATCATCGGAATTGTTATCGACGACAACTACCGAGTATGTGAAGTTACCTTGACTATCATAGACTGTCTCCAAACAGCGTTGGAGCAAATCGCGGGTATTCCAATTGACAATCACGATTCCAATATCAAGTAGCATAGATGACTCAATGTATCTGGTCAAAACGTGCGGATTGTAGCATAAAAGCCCTCTCAGCGCACCGCGAAGCAACTGGCTTCGTGCAAACAGTACACACGAATAGTTGGGTTGTGCCAGTAGCTGGCGGTGTGGAGAGTCCAATCGTATCCTGCCCACAATGGACGTTCGACTTCAAAGACCAATGTGAAGGCATTTTCAATCTCAGCATAATAATCTTCGAGGGACTGAATGGTGTCTTCGCCGTAGCCCTCTGTAAATCGTAAGATGTTGTGCTGACGCGCATCCGAGAAGATTAAATAATCATACGACTCCGCAATCTCTGCTAGCGAATCCTCTTCTTGGAATACCTGCGTCGACTCGAAATTATCGCTATCCAATGGCACATTATAGGGTCCTATTAGATAAACGAATGCACTATTTGGTAAATTGGCATTGATCCAATCTAATGCCGACTGTCGACTATCATCTTGAACAAATTGAATGATAAGTTGGGTAGAGAGCGACAATGGAATGGCAATTATTAAAGGGAACAATCCAACAGTAAGCCATGGGCGTTTGAACCATCGTGCTAGCCAACCCACACCGCCACCTACAAATATCCCCACGGATGGAATCAACAGAATGAGCAATTGGTCAGCACCATTAGGGCGAACCGTGCGAAGGATAATCAAACTGTAGATGAAGATATAGATGAGGAGTAATCCTCCGAACAAATTGTGCTCTCGCAACCAACGGATTATTCCCAAAACTGCAAGAAGCAACGCAGGCAAACCGATGCTAAAGGTCATCAGATAATGCCATTCCAATGCCAAGCCATAGAAAGGCGATACGGTTGCAAAGCCCCCTTCTCCCATGAGATATTGATTGCTGATGAAGCGTACATCCGCCAAAAAGGCATCGAAATCAATTAGCGCGCCTGGTGTAGAAAGGAGGAAAGCTAAAGGAAATATCACCCATGCAATTAGAACTCGAATTCCTGTTAGCAAATCTCGCGTATTTGCTAACAGCCGAATGCCAGCTACTAGCAAAAACAATCCAAATAATCCTGCGTTATAGCGATTACCCACTGCGAAGCCCAGCGCAATCCCACTTAGCATGAGCCACCGCCAATCACACTTTTGCATCGCCCGAAAACTCGCCCATACTGAAAGCATCCCGAAAGCCAATGCGAGTTGATTAGTTGTCCCATAATGCGAATGTTGAACCAGCGTAAACGACACAGCTACTAATCCACCTGAAACCAACACACTTATTCGCTCACGAAATACTTGGCGAGTTACCGCCATAGTCACCGCAACCGCGAAAACTCCAGCCATAGTTGCAATCGTGCGAGACATCACATATAGCGGAAAGCCAGCATAGTAACGACGGTTATAGCCCGTCCAATCCACCGCAGAACGCTCATTCCCTGTGCCTGTCATCCAATAGAGCGCATAGTTCAAATTGATGAGAAATGAGGGTGTGTCATAAAATTGATGGCGAAGATTACCCGTAACTTTCATCTCTAACGGAATAGAGACAAAGAGATATTCGTCTGGATGAAGCGGAGTCTGTTCGTGAATGAGATTCTTTGCAGATAATGAGGGAAAATCAGCAGGATTGGGCTGTCCATGTGTGATGCCAATGAAGCGCACTGCACCAGCCAGCAAGAGAATCAAAACTCCCAACCATAGCCCTCTTCCACGCATTGAGATTAACCTGTTGCTGTCGGCAGTGTCTTGAGCGGTGTGCCACGCAAGGCATTCTGCAAGGCTTCACGATCATCCCATGGATATTCGATCGTCCCAAAGCACATACTCTGCTCATGCCCTTTGCCACATGCCATCACAATATCCCCTGCTTGTGCCATGTCGCACGCGCGATACAAGGCTTCACCCCTATCGGGAACACGGAAGAAAGTCTCGCCTTCAATGCCTCCTCGGTATTCACAGGCTGTTGCCATCATCTGCAAAATATCATCGAGTGATTCGGTGCGGGGGTCTTCTGCAGTTAAGATGGTAATATCTGCCATTTGTACGGAGACTTCTGCCATCAAGCGACGTTTCTCCACATCGCGTAAGCCTGCACTCCCAAAGACTGCAATCAGTTTCTTAGCATGAGGCAACATCGTCCGTCCCGCTTCGAGTGCACGTTTGAGCGCGTTCGGTGTATGGGCAAAATCGACAATCGCCGTAAAATCTTGCCCTTCGTCAATTCGTTGCATCCGCCCCGATAAGGATGTGACCGCACTCAATCCATGTTGAATTGCCTCATCTGACACATTTAAGGCTCGTCCCGCACCAATTCCAGCCAATGCGTTCGAAACATTGAATTCACCAACCAGATTCAATTGATAATCCGTGTCATCCACGCTGAAAAATGTCCCATCAGGTTGATAACGAATATTCATTGCTTGCAAGTCGGCTTCATTTATCCCGTAGCTGATAGTTTTATCGGCTGGTATCTGTGCGAAATAGTCATACGATTCATCAGCACCATTAATGACAGCAATTTTAGGTATATTCGACTTCTTATACGTCTTGGATAACATCTGAAACATAATAGCTTTGGCATCCCGATAGGCTTCCCATGTGCCGTGATAATCCAGATGTTCGTGCATGACGTTGGTCAGTACTGCTACATCAATCGCCACCCCATTCAAGCGACCCTGCGCCAGTCCGTGACTCGTCATCTCTAAGACGACGTGCGTGAGCTTATTCTCGACCATCCGCGCGAGGTAGCGTTGGAGTGAGGGTGCGCTGGGTGTCGTGACATGCAAGCCAGTTGCTTCAGTTGTGCCACCGAATTCTGCTTCAATGGTGCTAATCAAACCGGGACGAATGGAATCGCCAACTTGTCTGAGGATGCTATGGATTATGTGACTCGTTGTCGTTTTGCCATCTGTGCCTGTTACACCAATGACGATGAGCTTATGCGATGGAAAGTCATAGAATGCCGATGCAAGATGTCCGGTGATTGCTTGAGCGTTCTGCACTTGGATATAGGGAACAGACAGATTATCTAACTCATGCTCACCGACAATCGCCACAGCCCCGCCCTCAATGGCTTGTGGAATAAACTGATGACCATCCACTGATAAGCCTTTCCGTGCGACAAAAACACCCCCTACTTCAATGTCGTTGCTGGCTTCGACAATCGGTGCAGTGACTAAAACATCCAGATTCCCCATTGTGTTGACGATAGCATCTGGTGACAGAGTGGCGATAAATTCGCGCAGAGTTTTAGACATAAGACCTAACCAATTTAGTTATATAGAGAAAAGCTATTGTAGAAATGAACCCCTGTTTCGCCTATTGTTAAATTCGCTCAAAACCAAAACGCGCCGACACAATCGCCGACGCGCTGGAATTTCTGTGATGTGCTAGTTTGACTTAGGCAAGACTTTCAGATAGGTTGCTCAAGTTAGAGCGAACACTGCCGTCGACCACACGATCTGCACTCCGAACAATCAAGCCACCGAGAATCGACGGGTCAACTTCAAAGGTAACATTATCTGCACCCAATTCTTTCTTGACATTGTTTTGTTCTGAATCAGACAGTGGCATTGCACTCACAACTGTCAAATCACCTTGTAGCGACTTGGCATCAGCTGGCAAATTGCTGAAGAAATCACTGATGAGAGATTCTTGCTTTTTCTTATCTAAGTTTTGGTTGATAACCCGACCCGCAAGAGCCGTCGAGATATTCAACACTTGGTCACGCAAGCCAGCAAGTTCTTGGTCACGGCGGACCAGGGCTTCGGCTTGAGCATCCGCCACAATTTTCTCGGCTTCAGAGCGCGCATTGGATTCAATAGTTTTCGCCACTTCATCGCCACGTCCCCGTGCTTCTTCCACAGCTCTAGCCGATTCGCTACGGGCTTGTGCCAGAATCTTTTCGGCTTCTGCTTCGGCATCTTGACGTGCTTTCGCCGCCACTGCCGCATCGTCTAAGCCTTTTTCAATTTCCATGGTGCGACGATCTAGCATGTTAATCGCAGGTCGCCAGAGTGCGGCAGTTAGTAAGCCCAAAATGATCGTGAAGTTAACGATTTGCGCGACAACAAAGCCAGCGTTCAAACCGAGCGCGGCAAAACCACCGCTTGATTCTTCACCACCTGATTCTTCACCTTCAGCATCTTCGCTGTGGCCATCTTCGACCTGTTCGGTATTATCTTCACCCTGATTATCTTCATCCTGTGCAAGGATAGTCGCGGGAACCGCTAGCACCAGAGACAAGATGGTCAACAGGAGAAGCAACCGCTTCATATAGTTAGCCATATGCTTCCTCCAAATTCAGACTAAAGTACGAACAGAATAATCAGCGCAACGACCAAACAGTAAATCGCAATCGCTTCGGTAAACACGATACCGAGAATCATGTTGGTTTGGATTGTATTGGCAACATCGGGGTTACGACCAATTGCTTGCAACGCACCTTGTACCAACATACCAATGCCAGCACCAGCACCAATCGCACCCACCATCGCGATCCCAGCACCAATAGCTTTTAAACCGATATCAAGACCTTCCATGATTTATGTCCTCCTAGGCATTCAAACTTGTCAATTGATTAATGATGATCTTCATCGTCGTCGTGATGGCTATGGTCTTCCATCGCCTGCGCCGAGAAGATAAGAGTCAACATAGCAAACACGTAGGCTTGCATGAACAACACGATAGTCTCTAAACCATAAATGATTACCGGAAGCAACGTGGCAACCAAGAACGCCATGATGAACAGGAGCAACTGTCCAGCAAAAACGTTACCAAGCAAACGGAAGCCAAGACTGATAATCTTACTAATTTCCGAGATAATCTCGAAGAGACCGACACCAAAGTCCATTGCCCCGATCGGACGTTTACGCAGGTTGCCTAACGCGCCGACGTTCACAAATTTCTGGATGTAGTTCGTCCCCAATGCCCGCAAACCAAAATATTGGAAAGCGAAGAATGAGATCAACGCCAAAGCAAAGGTGAGATTAATGTCCGTCGCGGCGGCACGAATAAAGGGAGTCACAATATGACCATAGGGCAAAATCCCTTGTTCGATTTGTTCATCCGTCAATGAACGCAAAGCAGCCGGATAAATCGTCCGTGTTTGTGCCAGTGCCAATTGCTCTTCTAAATCGGCACGAGCCTCTTCAGTCAACGATTCATCTTCAAGCGCAACTGCTAAGGTTTCCAGTGTTTCAACATTTTCAATGCGAGCTTCCGAGAGGAGTTCCTTGAAGTGATCATGGTCTGCGACAGCACTTTCGAGGTCCGCTTCAAGTTCCTCAACGCTTGCTTCTGCAAAGGGTTCCGTAAATTTACCTTCGAGATAGTATTCACACATCTCATATTGCAACAACGATTCGACGGCATAACCCGTAAAAATCGGTTGCTCATTGTATAAGCTCGTATCGTTCCGCGCGTAGCCGTTCTTTCCTTCTTTCGCGCAGTGCATCAACCCAATACTATCAACTCCGGGAATGAGTTCGAGGAAGTTGGCAACCAACAGAAAGAAGAAGATCGATGCAACAAGTGGGAACAATTGATTACGAGCTAGCTGACTCGTCCCTGCCATCCGTTTAACCAAGTTATATGGAAAGTTGACAAGGGTTTCCATCAAACCTTGCCAGCGTCCGGGAACTTTGTTCGTCCATCCTTTGGTTTTGTACCATGTGAAAATGACCACAAGCACAAGCACCACATCTGCCAAAACAGTTCCCATCCAAGTGTTGGTCCATTCAAAGTCTGGGCTGGGCCAATCCTTGAAGTAATACTCACCCGGCAATTGGACAACAGGCAATGCAACAGCAATCCCCGCACTCGGCAACCAGACGAAAGGCAAGATGAAACATAAGACAGCAACAACGGCGACAATCATAAGAAAGATTAGAACGCCACGTTGATTAGCACTCATTTATGCCCTCCTTTATCAATAAAATACGAACGGTTTTTCAAAGAATTACGCCTCCTTTTCTGACTCTGAAGTATGTGGCTGTTTGTCCCAACGAGACTGGGCTTTATTAGCCGTCCA
>JANQRM010000020.1 GCA_028284565.1 Anaerolineae bacterium
CAATCGTATTCGTGTCGGAGATACTCTCTATGTCCCCAATGCGCCCCAAGTTGACCTACCCCCTACACTCATCGTCGATGGAGACACCACAACCTACACGGACAACGCTGGATTCGCATTCGATTATCCCTCAGATTGGCAACTAGAGTTTTATACGGGTGGACTCGGCGGAGGTGCAGTCTCAACCAATGGAATCAACAATGTGCCAGCGAATCCTGATGATTGGACAAACGATATGGTGATGGTCTCCTTCGTGCCTCATCCCGTCGAAATTGCTGGGAACGACTTCGACGCTTGGGTACAAGATCAATTCCAACAACTCAGTAATAATCCCGACGCACCTGTTACCTTTGGACCCAGCCCTCTCACACTCCAAAGTGGCTTATCAGGCTTCCGCATCGACACAGACGGACCAGGATCACTCACACGCTGGTATTATTTCAATGTTGATGGGCAATTTCTCAATCTTGCTGTTCTCAACAATTTCTCGCTGGGCGTACCTGTTGTTCAAAGTCTGCGTTCTGCGCCCTAGAATCAAAAAGAGGAGATAGCCTCTCAGCCATCTCCCCTCTACCACTAGGATGGTATGAGCTAGTCGGTTATGACAAAGGGCGTGACCATTCCAAACAAACCAGAACGATCTTCCACATGGTTAAGAATGTGGCAGTGGAATGCCCAAATACCTTTGGCGCGTGCTTCCACAATCACGTCATACCGTTCACCCGGCGCAATATTGAGTGTGTCGCAGTAATAAGGAGCAGGGAAATCATAACCATCTTTGGCGATGACTTTTTGTGGCATCCCATGCAAGTGCATCGGGTGGATCATCAAGCCTTCATTATAATAACGGATACGGATACGCTCACCGACTGAAGCAACTAGGGGTTGAGTGTAGGGATATGAACGTCCGTTAATTGTGAAGCCAAGGAATGTATCATTCAGAATCATGATATACTCCTGATCAACCACTGGTTCGTTTCGTTTATCGAGTGGTTCAACAACAAATGCACCCAGTAACCCACCTACAACTTGCTCAAGCGAGTTATGATGTGAGTGATACATGTGTGATCCCGGATTAGGTACGATGAATTCGTAGGTATAGGATTCACCGGGACGAATAGGCGGTTGCGTCACAAAGGGAACACCATCTTGATCATTAGGGACATCTAAACCATGCCAGTGAACAGCCGTGCTTTGTCCCATCTCATTATGGAGATGTATACGCACATGATCACCTTCTGTCACCCGAATTTCGGGACCCGGAACCATTCCATTATAAGCAAAGGCAGGACGATGATTATCTTCCTCTGTCGCCCATTGGATTTCCGTACAAGTCAATTCAAAGACCTTCACATCACCGTCCATTGTGGGTTCAATGCGCCGATTCCAGAAGAGTTCATCTGTTCCAACACGGTCTAAAAAGATACGAACCTTCTCTTCATGATCGGCATCAATTTTTTCCCAATCAACTGTTTCTTCGCCTTGTAAACTCCATGTTTGATCTTTGGTAATAGCAGACACAATGCTATTATGAGACAATGCAGAGCCAAACCCCAATGCACCTGCCCCCAATGTAGCTTTCTTCAAAAATTCTCGACGATCAAAAGCCATAATTTCCTCACCTTTCTTGGGCTGGTAAACAAAAAAACAGACACCCCAAGTCTAGGTCGCGGAGGAAATCTCGTCAGGTAACGGATGTCATCGTTGTTTGTGACATTTATCACTACTAAGAAAGCGTGAAGCAGACATACCATCGAAAGGAGATTTGTACATAGATAAGGAGTTATCAATGTCGTCAACCAATGAAGTCAGCCCCAATTTCTTTCCGTTAGTTCTTGTCCTCACTGCCATAGTTGTTTTTGCCGTGTTTATCTTTCCATCATTTGGCAATGTCTCAACCCAATTAACGGAAGACCAATCAAGCGATGTAGGCGACTTACCCGAAGCTAATCCGACTGAAGTTGCTAATGCAGTTCCTAGCGAAATTCCCGTCACACCAACACCTATTGAAGAAGATCTATCTCTGACAGATGAACCAACTTCTGATACCGATTCACCATCTGAGCCTCTTGTTGCAATTGATGCGCTCGGCATTTTCTCAACAGATGAAGCCACACCATCAAACACGGATGATTCAACTGAGGACGAGAAACCCTTTGTTGCCATTGATGCCCTCAATATTTTCGGAGATAATGAAACACCCGAAGCAGATGAATCGACGGAAGTCGTAGGCGACACATCTGAAACCACCTCAACCCCAATTTCTCCAACACCAACGGTTGTAGAGGAAGCAACTGCTACTCCAACTCTGCAACCTACTCTTGAACCAACTGAAGAAGCTGTAGAAACGGAAGGGCCTGCAAATACAACAAGTGATGTCGTTGGCACGAGCAATGTTGTGGAATACACGCTCGGCACACAATCTGGCGGTGACCCCGCGATGGCGTTTATCGGTATGGGCGGTGACATTGATGGTCAAGTCAATCCAGTTCTCTTCGCCAACGTAGGAGACACGGTTCGCATCACGCTTATCAATAGTGACTTCCAAGCTCATGACCTCACAATTGATGAGTTTAGTGTGACCACAGGGCAACTGACCACACAAGGACAAGAAGCAGTCGTTGAATTCACGATTACTGAAGCCGGAGCGTACACGTACTATTGCTCAATTCCCGGACACCGTACACTTGGTATGGAAGGCATCATCGGCGTAACCGGATAAAACAATCAACACAACACCTACCTGACAATGACACCTCTAAGAACAACAACAGCCTAGGGGTGTCAGCATTCATAACTTGACACACTACCGTTCACAATCCTATAATGAGCCTAGCCTGCGGGTGTAGCTCAGTTGGTAGAGCGTTTGCTTCCCAAGCAAAAGGTCACGGGTTCGAGCCCCGTTACCCGCTTTTGCCCACATCAATGTGGGTTTTTTGTTGCAGAGTGAGCATTGACGAAGCCCCCAGCCAAATTTAGAATGTGCTGTCTTATTTGTGATAGGAAATTCCATCCCATTGCGCGGGGTGGTTATCGAAGGAGTTAGCAATGGCAGAGTTTCAACTAACTGCCCAACCCCGCACTGTTGTGGGAAAGAAAGTCAAGCAATTACGGAGGGAAGGATTCGTCCCCGGTTCCGTTTATGGACCCAAAACTGATCCGGTAAATGTCCAGTTCATCTACCGTGAACTCGAAGTCGCTCTGATGACTGCAGGTGGAACAAATCTCATTGATATTCAGGTTGATGGACAAACCTATCCGTCTCTTGCTCGTGAAATTCAACGGGACATTCTCAAGGGTAATATCCTCCATGCCGATTTCGTGGCTGTCGATTTAGAAAAGAAAGTTACCGTGGAAGTTCCAGTTGTTTTAGTTGGACAAAGCCCAGTAGTTGCATCGCGTCAAGGCATTTTGATTACCGGACCCAACACGATTACCATCGAAGTCTTCCCCGATAAGATCCGCGATAAAGTCGAAATTGATTTGACACAACTCGTAGAACTTGGCGATGACATCACGATTGCTGATCTCGAATTTGCCGATGAAGTCACAGTCCTCAATGACCCTGACGAAATGATTGCCAAAGTCGTCCAAACCTCCGCCGCCCGTGCCGAAGAACTCGAAGGTGAGTTTGGTGAAGGCGAAGAGGGTGAAGAAGGCGAAGAGGGTGAAGAGGGTGAAGCTAGCGAAGAAGGCGAAGACGACGAATAATTCACCCCTATGTATAAAAAAACGAAGGGCAGTCATAGAAATCTGCCCTTTTTCATTCTATACTTATTAAACTCGTAGTTTATTCAACCACTAAAGTCGAACTTCTTGCTCAGAACTCGTAATTCATTTCTTTCAACTACACATTCCCATTTGCTTGGACTTTATCCGCCTCATCTTCGTCGTCTTCCGTTTGTTGGATAAGCGCAATACCAGCAACCTCATCATCATCCGCCATATTCATCACTGTCACACCTTGAGTACTCCGCCCTGTCTCCCGAATTTCAGCTAGGCGTGTACGGAGAACAATCCCATTCCGTGAAATCAACATAATCTCATCATCCTCGGTGATACAGCGCATCGCTACGATCGGACCTGTGCGGTCATTTCGAGCCAGCGTCCGCACACCCATCCCATAGCGACCTTGTTCTTTGTAATCTTCAATACGAGTCCGCTTGCCATAGCCATTCTGTGTCACGACCAAGATATGTGTATGCTCTTCGCCGATAACATCCATACTCGCGACAATATCATCGCCTACCAGCTTAATCGCATTGACTCCACCTGCTGGACGACCCATCACCCGAACTTGCTTTTCATGGAAGCGGATACTTTGTCCATTCGCCGTTACTAAGACAATATGTTGATTGCCATCCGTATATTTCACCCAACTGAGTTCATCATCATCTTGCAAGCCCATCGCAATTAAACCACTCGGACGCACCGCCTCGAACTCATACAAATGCACTCGCTTAATCCGACCATAGCGCGTGGTCATCACGAAATAGGCTTCTTCCATATCGAAGTTCGTTACAGGCAAAATCGCGGTAATGCGCTCGGTGGGTTCCATATTCAAAATGCTATGAATGAGTGTCCCCTTTTTCGCGCGTCCCGTTTCAGGAATACGGAAAGCACGCTGAGAATAGACTTTCCCTCGATCACTAAAGAACAACACAGTGTCCAAGCTATTGGCAAAGAATACATCAGTCAATGTATCTTCCTCTTTCGTCGCCATGCCGATGACACCTTTACCACCCCGTTTCTGCGCCCTATAGAAACGCGCCGGAACTCGCTTGATATAGCCCCGATGCGTCAATGAAATCATCACCGATTCATCGCGTACCAAGTCTGCTTCATCAAAGTCTGCATTCCCATACTCCACTGCCGATTTGCGATCATCGCCATATTTCTCGGCAATCTCGGATAAATCTATGCGGATAAGTTGCAGAATTTTATAGGGGGATGCCAGCAAATCTTCTAAGTAAGCGATCCGCGCTTGCACCTCATCATATTCGTTTTGTAGTTTCTCGCGTTCCAACGCCGCCAACCGTCGCAACTGCATATCCAAAATCGCTGATGCTTGTTCTTCGCTCAATTCGAAACGAGACATCAATTGCGTGCGTGCCGTATCCACATCATCCGACGAACGTATCGTCTGGATCACCGCATCAATGTTCGAGACCGCCTTCAGCAAACCTTCCAGAATATGCGCTCTCGCACGGAGTTTGTTCAACTCAAACTCGCTCCGACGCACAATCACAACATAACGATGCTCGATATAAATCTGTAAGGCGCGCTTCAAGCCCAATGTACGCGGTTCGCCGTTCACTAATGCCAACATCTGAATGCTAAAGGCACTCTGCAATTGCGTATATTTATAGAGCTGATTCAACACCGTTAGCGGTTGGGCGAATTGTTTCAATTCAACAACTAGACGTAATCCCCGACGATCGGACTCATCGCGCAAATCCCGCACCCCTTCCAACCGACCTTCCCGCACCAGCGAGACGATGCGCTCAATAATGCCAGACTTGCTCACCTGATACGGAATCGACGTGAACACAATGCGGAACATATCATTGCGTCCTTCTTCAATCTCGGCTGTAGAACGAATCACAACCCGCCCTTTGCCTGTAGCATAGGCTTCTTTCAGATCATCGCCAACAATGATTGTCGCTCCCGTCGGAAAATCAGGACCCTTCACAAACTCCAACAGGTCATCCACCGTCACGTCATCAATCTTGTCATAATGGTCAATGAGATAGGTAATCGCCTGCACCAATTCACGCAGATTATGAGGAGGAATACTGGTCGCCATGCCCACAGCAATCCCACTCGCCCCGTTCAATAGCAAGTTAGGCAAGCGCGCAGGCAATACATCCGGCTCTTCCTGAGAGCCATCATAATTCTCAGAGAAATCCACAGTATCCATCTGAATATCAGTCAGCAACTCGCCAGCAATCGTCGCCATCCGTGCTTCGGTATACCGCATTGCCGCCGGACGGTCACCATCCTGACTGCCGAAGTTTCCTTGACCATCTACCAATGGATAACGAAGCGAAAAATCTTGCGCCATCCTTGCCATCGAGTCATAGACCGCTTGGTCACCGTGCGGATGATACTTACCCAGCACTTCCCCCACAACACGCGCACTCTTCTTATACGATGTCCCCGGACGTAAGCCCATGTCATACATCGCATACAAAATCCGTCGATGCACAGGCTTCAATCCATCACGGGCATCCGGCAACGCGCGCGCCACAATCACGCTCATCGCATAATCGAGATAACTCCCACGCATTTCCTCATTAATATTAATGGGGCGAATTATGCCGACGTTGTTTTCCATATTATCCATAGATGGTGGCTAATCCCGCTTCGATTAGCACTGACTCCTTTCAATCAGTGAAGGAAGATTTCAGAGGTTGTTCATGTACAAATTCATCAATTTTTTCACAGGAAAATTTGCCAAATTCACGTATAATTCAACTGGCAAACACCCCTATAACAAACGAAACGCACGGTTAGGTCATAACCCTCCCGCGCCGATTCTCTAAGGTTAAATTATACCATAGGCACACATGAAAATCCAGATTAAGTTAAATGTATCCCAAATATTAAGTATTTTATCCCAAATAATTTGGGATATATCGCACATTCATCGGTTTTTACATCAATTAGCGTTAATTCTCACCATTCTGTCAATAACAGCAAACCTAACGATCATACAGGCGCAATTTCCCCCTACTAATCACCTAACTGTCTATATCTTCCCCACAAATGAAACTAATGACCAAATCAATGATTGGCTGGCTCAATGGGAAGCCGATTTAGCAGAAGAAGAAATCACCATTGAACACATCAACACACCCAAAAACGCTGACCTCACCGTCGAATATTTAAGGGATGAGGAAGATGATTTGCTAGTCACATTCTTTCTCCATCAATCACCATTAAGCAAACTTTCTCCTGTTCTGTTCGACCCAATCGTCAAATTAGAATTACCCGCCAACTCATATGAATTAAACGTATTTCTACCACGCTATGCACTCGGTCAATGTGAAGAATCGCCTCAATTCATAGATGAACATTTGGAACACTTCCAGCAAATCATTGAAGCATCCTGCGCCTTACTAAATAATGATCTCAATACTGCTCTCACGATTTATGACACCCTATATACAACCCTTGAAGACGACAGACTTATCAATTCTACACAAGTTAATTCCGCATGGATTCATATCCAAAATGGCGACACAGCCGAAGCACTGCAATCCATTAAAAACATCGATACTGCCTTTGAATGGCTCCCTTATCGTGCCAAACTCTATGCCCTTCTCCTTGACTATACAACAGCTATTGAAGAACTCGATTCTGCTATCGACATTGCCACTCACACTGAACTCGATGACAGTACAAAAGCCCAACTTTATAAGCAACGAGGCGACCTCATCATGCTCATCTATGAGTGGGATAGAGCCATGACCGACTATAATCTTGCACTTGAATTTGACAACACGTATGCAGAAGCTTACTTCGCACGAGGTATTCTCAATTACACGATGGCACAACGCGAAGAGGCGATTGCCGACTTCCAGACCTATCTTGACCACAACCCCGAAGGCGACCAAGCCACCATTGCCCAAGCATACATCGACAGCATACAAACCGAACTTGATGCACTTGGCAATTAGCCTATGAGCATTTGCAAGTTTAGACCAAATGCACACTTATCTTGCTCAACTAATCTTGACACGGTATAACCATGCCATTTGAATGATTTTCATTTGGAGACATTGATGCATTTATTACGAAACTTATTATTGGGCTTATTTATTCTGGTAGTGATTGTCCTAGTTGGGCTGGCACTCGTTGTCCGTCAATGGACGCGCGGGCCACTCCCACAACATGACGGCGAACTGACCATCGCTGGGCTAAATGACACCGTAGAGATTTATCGAGATGCATGGGGTGTTCCACATATCTATGCCAGCAATGTTTATGATTTGGTTTTTGCACAGGGCTACACTCATGCCCAAGATCGTTGGTGG
>JANQRM010000021.1 GCA_028284565.1 Anaerolineae bacterium
CGATTATAAGCCATCAAGACCAAGTTTATATCCGTGTATCCTATCAAGCCTATAACACTCAAGATGATATGGAAGCAGTGATTCATGCCATTCAGGAGATTTTCGATCAAAATCCATAGTCAGCCCAAAAGGGTTCACAAAGGTTCACACTCATGATATTCTGTTGGTATCTTGTAGAAAGTGAGACAGAAGATGACTGATATTCCCAAGCAATGGCTCGATAAAAATGGGCGGGTGAAACAGTGGCCCACTCGTAAACATCCGCGTGTTCAGAAGGCGATTATCAACCTGATGGCATCGAAGTTTGAAATTGGGCGTACCTATAACGAATTTGAAGTTAACATGATTCTGCGTCGTCATCATACCTTTGATGATTGGGCGATGCTCCGACGCGAGTTGTTTGAACGGCATCTCTTTCATCGTAATCGAGATGGGTCGGCGTATTGGCGCAATCCTGATAAATTGGCTCTTGACCTTGATAACGAATAAGTCTGTCTATTCACCCGATTGACTATGCCAGACTTGGAGCAGTTTCGTTTCTTCATTAGCCGATAAGCCGGGTGTACCCTCTTCGGGTATATCGAGGTCTTTGCGCCATTCCCACGTATTCTGAATGGTCTCTTCTAAGGGTCGGATGCTCAGTCCGGTATCTAGGGCTTTTTGAATGTTGACCGTGAAGATAGACTTGGCAAATTCCATCGTTGGGACATGGAAAGGTAAATCAGAAAATGGCATGATTTCATGTTCTTCGAGGAATTTATGATTCACATAGACCATTTCCGCCTCGCTATGGGTGACATCACGAACGGCTTTCAGCATGTCACCTATTGTTAGCGGATAATCAGGACCAGTGAGGTTGAAGATGCCCGTTGTCTGCGCCTCGATGTTTTGAATCGTCCACTCAGCTAAGTCGCGCGCGTCAATGAATTGAATGGGATGCTCTGGCGCAAAAGCCAATACCTCGCCCCCTTTGGCAACGCGCGCGACCCAATAAGGAAAGCGTTGGGTGTGGTCATAGGCTCCAACGATTAAACCCGGGCGCGGAATCAAATATCTATCAGGAAAGACATCCATCACCGCTTGTTCGCACAGGACTTTTAATCCGCCATAGGTTTCGCCTGTGATGTCCTCGACAGTCTCATCATCGAGTTTTGCTAAAGGCGCGTTTTCATCTTTGTTCGGGGTAAGATTTTCGCGGGTGTCATACACGGAAATGGTCGAGACAAAGGTGTAGTGTTGTACTTTATCTTTAAGAGCTTCGGCAGAGGCACGGACGACTCGCGGGACATAACCAGAGACATCAATCACGGCATCCCATGTTCTGCCATCGAGCTTATCGAGTTCGCCATCTCGATCCCCGATGATTTTTTCCACATCAGGAAACAAATGAGGATTGGTCTTGCCCCGATTAAAAAGTGTAAGTGTGTGTCCGCGTTCTAAGGCGGTTTCAACAATCCAACGTCCCACAAACTGAGAACCACCCAATACCAATAACTTCATCAAAACCTCCATCACGAATCCGAATGTCTTCAGTATAGCGCGATGGAGGCTTGGCGACGAAAATTTACACCATTTCTAAGGTGCGGACTTTGAAACTGCCGATACCGCCTTTGAAGCTGATATTGACTTGACGCTCGGCTTGAGCAAAGTTTTCGGTTTCCCAGATACCCGAGCCACCGAAGAAACTGCGTCCGCCTTCGATTTTATTGAGATGCTTGGGAACGGAAGTCTCTCCCATACCTGTCGAGGCTTCGAGGCGAAGGGCGACATCGGGAGCAATATCGACGATGACCTCACCAACTCCACCTTTGATACTGATGTCAGTCGCAACGCCCGACGGGATGACTAGATGCGTCTTGCCGACTCCCGCTTTCAAATCGACATCGAGGCTCTCATCTTGCATGGGGAAAATGGCTTTCATCTCACCAACACCCGAATTCAATTTGAGTTTCCGCAGATTCAGCCCGGTTAAATCAAGATCGGATTTACCAACGCCCCCTTTAATCCGTAGGGCAATCGGCAACTTCTGTGTGAGGCGAATATCCCACTTCACTTCTTTCTTGTTTTTACCAAAGAGGTCGCGTCCCCGAAAGATCGACTTGCCTTCTTGACTTAGTTTGATTCGACGATTGGGTGCGCCGTCTGCATCGAATTCGATTTCACCCACATAATCAATGTCCGCTTCAATGAGATTGCCAGATGCTTCGGCGAGTGCGCGGAGCGTGGTGTGTGCCACAGTAAAGTTGAGCTTCACATCGGCTGAGGTTGCGCCTTCGAGAGAGTCTTTGAAACTGGCATGTTTCAGTTCGACATCGCTGTTCCAATCGCTGGTGACTTCATCAAAGAAGTTGCGAACCTTGTCGCCTATGTTTTCAAAATCCATTGACCATTCAACGGTGCGTTTCTTTTTCTTACTCATGTGCTTTTCCTTATGTATCCTGTTCTATTTCCCTATACGAGCCAGCAATTTGAACAGTTCAAAATTGTGGTCTCTTATCAAGATATACGGAGAATTCACAGCATAAGTTGCACCTGAGGAGGGCATTCATCCTACTCAAACAGAATGGGATATGGTCAACTAGATAGTCCCCATTAATTGAAATCGCATAGGAGGTCAGCATGAATCCCAAAACCTTGCTTGAATCGTATGACATCTTCCCCAAGAAAAGTTTGGGGCAAAATTTCATGCATGACCCCAACACCCTAGAGAAAATAGTAGCAACTGCCGAACTCATGCCAGATGATACGGTGGTCGAGGTAGGTCCGGGTACGGGCTTGTTGACAGAACGCTTAGCACAAGTAGCGAAGCATGTGGTCTCTATAGAGGTGGATGAACGACTGGAGCCGATATTAGAAGAGAATCTGCAAGATTATGGGAATGTCTACATTGTCTATGACGATATTTTAGATACAGACGTGTTGAAGCTCGTCGGTCCGAAAGATTTTGTGGTGGTGGCGAATGTCCCCTACTACATCACCAGTAAAATCTTGCGTCATTTTCTCGAACCCTATCGTCGTCCGAAGCGGATGGTGCTAACGATGCAAATGGAAGTTGCACAACGGTTGAATGCAACCCCTGATGAAATGAGTTTACTCGCTGTGAGTGTGCAATTCTATGGGGTACCGAAGATTGTGAGTCGGCTGAATCCAGCAGTGTTTTGGCCCCGCCCCGATGTGGACAGTGCCATTGTACGGATCGACACCTATGACCAGCCAATTGTCGACGTACCATCAGCAGAATCCTTCTTTCGGGTGGTGCGAGCAGGCTTTAGCATGAAGCGCAAACAACTCAAAAATTCGCTCTCTGGTGGATTGCAGATTAAATCGAAAGTCGCACGCGATTATCTACAACGTGCCGAGATTGAACCCCAACGACGAGCAGAGACTTTATCACTCGACGAATGGGCGAGGCTGACACAGGTGATAGAGAATGGCAACAATTAGAAAATGGGAAAGTGAGGGAGTAGACACACGACTCCCTAGCCAGTTCGTATTATTGTCGTGAACCTTCCCATTCCATGATGACTTGGCAACCACTTTCGTGAAGGATGGTTTCCGTTGCGATATAGGTGGTTTGTGACGTAAAGGTCAAGGACACGGTAATTGTTGCGCTTGTTTCATAACTTCCTTCATAAGTGTTCGGGCTGACTTCGATGAGGTCGAAGCGAGTACCTGTGCCTTGATAAATGATATTCACGATTCCATTGGCTTCATCGCGCATCAGTGCCAGATTGATTGTATTGGTTGCACCAACTTGCCCCCCACAACCATGCTCTAAGACAGTTGTAGTATGTGCCCAAGGCTCATGTGTTGGCTGACTGAAGGGTGTCGGCGTGAGTGTAAAAGTGGCAGACGCACCCATAGTCGGCGACGGTGTCCATGTGGGTGGGAAACTTGTGGCAAATGGGATTTCTATATTCATGGGATTATCAATCCGCACATACAAGTCTTGTATCCAACCTCGTTGTCCATTCACAGTGATGATTTCCCACCACAAAAGACCACTATCAGTAATCATCGAAACAACACGATGCGGAATGCTTTCGTCTAGTACCAAGCTAGTGACGATGGTATAGCTCTGTGATGGACCATAACGTAGCACTGCATTGGGTTGATCGACAAGCGCATAGGGTCCTTCTGGAAATGGCGCAGGGGAAGGCGTCCATGTGGCTGGAATACTTGTCGCAATTGGAATCGAACCGCCATTGTTCTCCACACGCACAAACACGCCTTCGACCCAACCGGAACGTCCATCGGGAGTCGTCACCTCATACCAATTGATTGTGTTGATAGTCAGCATTGACTTGACTGGCAAAGCCAGATTTTCATCCCAATCCAAGCTTCCTGCCGCCCAAAAATCTAAGGAGGGTCCCATACGGAGGATTGCACCCGGCGCATCCACCACAACATACGGTCCATTTGGCGGTGGAGCTGGAGTCGTTGTAGCAAGTGGCGGTATAGTGGGTGTCGCATTCCAAAGGTTGCAGTCTAAACCAGAAAGTTCGACAGATTCGCGTTGCACCCAAGCACCATAATAAAGCTGAATCCAATCTCCATTGAATTGAACTAAGACATCAAAGGTAACATCCGCTGGCATTGTTCCAGATGTATCGCTCTCTGCATTGGGGAAGCGATAGGTTGAGATGGTTTGCCCGGTGATATTGGTTGCAGTACAGTTTGGCACACCCGGTATCGTGGTAGCATTACTTGGAATCAGGGGGGTCGCGGTAATCAGCGTACTACAATCACCCGATAAGATAACATCACTCGAAAGCACCCATGCGCCATAACGGAG
>JANQRM010000266.1 GCA_028284565.1 Anaerolineae bacterium
CCCGCTTCTTGAGATGCCCATAGCTTATCTTGCCACTTGCGAAGGAGTTTACGCCGTCCATCGACTCCCAATTCGTACCACGCAGGCTGGGCTTGTTTGGCACGTTGATAGGCTTCTACGACTTGTTGGGATGTTGAAGATAGAATTGAGCCGATGACTTCGCTGGTAATAGGATTGGTCACATCAATTGTCTTGGTTGTTTCAACAGGTTGGGGATGTTCTGCAATCGCCATCACAGCACTCCATTTAATCTAACAAGGATTCGATTAGGCACTATTATACAGCAACTTACTCGGTCACTTAAATACTTAGACCCAATACCTCATCCCCGAAACTGTTTTTGATATACAATAGTTGTATAGGCGTAGTTACATCACGGCGGAGTTGCTTTATGCCCACCGAATTCATTATCATTTTGATTATTGGCATCATTGTTGCATTGGGAATTGTCTTTGTCCTCTGGAAACGCCCTCAACAAAGTGGGGGTAGTGGGATGATTCCACCGATGACAGCGAGTCGCAATCGAGAGCAAGAGGTTGCGAGTCCACCCGCCCCTGCGCCGCCTCCAGCTCCGCCACATACCTTAAATCCGCCGTCTTCACAATCCTTGTCACAAGCGGAAATCGCCAATCAAGTCATGGAAGGCATGATGATGCTATCGGGCGGTGAACGCGGTTTTTTAATGCTCAAAAATGAGGCTACGGGTGACATGGAAGTTGCCTCCACACGCGGAATCGATAAAGACGATATTCAATCAGAATCCATGGAAATCAGCCGAAAAGTCGCTGATGAAGTGACTCAATCGGGTGAAGCCATTCTTACGGATAGTGCCAGCCAAGACTCTCGATATGAAGCTGGTGAAAGCGTGGTTGGCTTCTCACTCCGCAGTATGATGGCAGTTCCCTTAAAGAAGGGCGATGAGGTCGTCGGCGTGGCTTATGTGGATAATCGGCTAAAATCGGGAATATTTAAATCTGATGACATTGAACAAATGAAGCAATTTGCATCGAATGCGGTTCGTGCTATTGACGGTGACTCGTTTGATACAACTTTAACAGGCGTGTCTGGAGGAATAGCTCCACCATCGCCTGCGCCTGAGAAACCTAGTCAACCGCCACAAGTTGCCGAACCAGCCGAATCTGATGTTCAACCAAAACGAGATGATAAGTCAAGCCTAGAGCTAGAGTTTCAAGAGGCTGTTGAGGGATCGGATAAGATGTTCATTGATGAAGATGAACTCGACAATCAGTTGGGTGTTACACAGGAAATCGAACAGATCGACAAACGGAAAAAAGAAGCCAAAGAAGAAGCACCTGCTGAACCCGAACCAGAAAGTAAACCCGTGCGACTTGGGTCTGGGTCAACGAGTGAAGCAGATGAAGACGATGAGGTAGCGGATACTGGTTCAACGGCACCTGTTGGCGATATAGATGAGGAGGAGAGCGATCCTCTGGATGAGTTGAGTAATCCGGGTGGTGCAGGAGATTTTGACGAGAATTCTACGAAGGAAATTGAGAAGCCCATTAGCTTAGCCAAGTTCTCGGCGTATTATCCGCGTGAAGCGTCGGCACAAGAACGATCTGGCTTGTATGTCTATTCATATATGGCACAGAAACTAGCTGAAATCGAGCAGGATATTCAAAAATTTGAGGCGGAATTGGGTGGTAGTGTCCCACGTCCCAAAACGGCCAAGCAAAGTGTGGCTATTCTACAAGGCACACCCGTTACCGTTATTCCTGAAT
>JANQRM010000287.1 GCA_028284565.1 Anaerolineae bacterium
TCCGCTTATGTGAATATCGAGTTCCTCAACGTCCGAACAGGACCCGGCGCGAACTTCAACATCGTGACGCAATTATCGCGTGGTGATGGGGTTGATCTCATCGGGCGTAATGCAGACAATTCTTGGGTCGAAATTCAAGTACCCGGCGGGGCGACAGGCTGGGTCAGTACCCGTTATATCTTGGCAAACACACTCATTAGCCGCCTGCCGATTTCGAGCAATACAGGCATTTTCCCCACCTTCCCGCAAGCTGTTGATAGCGAGGGACAAACAGGTGTCATTACTGCGCGCCGCTTGAATGTACGGTTGGGTCCCGGTTTGACCTTCGGGCAATTCACGACGGTTGGGCAAGGCGAAGGTGTTTTGTTGATTGGTCGTAATGGTCAGGGCAATTGGTTGTTGATTCAAATGGCAGATGGTCGTACAGGTTGGATCAACGCGGGGTTTGTTCGTACTGGTTTTAGTATCAGCGATTTGCCTGTCCGCGCTTGATAAATTAATTACAATGTAACCAGCATTTGGGCGATTCACGAACGAACCGCCCAAATGTGTCCCTATATTATGTCGTGGTAGTTACCATCTCGTGTTCTTGCTCGCGTTGGATGACCAACTTCTCGATTTCCACACCAAATAACACAATAGCCCCCAACAAGAATGTCACAAAGACTTCCATCGGCGTGAGTGCCGCAGTGTGGAAGGCACTTTGCAAGAATGGGATGTAAACCACTGCCATTTGCAAGATAAAGGTGGAAAGCACAGCCCACAACAGCAGATTGTTCCCCTTGAATCCTGTACGGAAGAACGATACACGATCCCCTGCATGGATTGCCATGACTTCAAACATTTGGGTGAATGCCAGCACCGTAAAGGCGATGGTGCGAGGAATCTTTTCTGCTTCACCCAAAATGCCACTTGATGATTCTTCTTCTAGGGCGGCAGCTTCTTCTGATTCACCGAGAATTTCACGCCGCTCATCGGCAGATAGCTCATCCCAATCTTCAGGAATAGCGGCGGTTTCACCTTCTGCTTGGTTCGCTTCCAAAACGACTGTGATCTCATCAAAGCTCAGGTTTTCGTAGTTGCCCTCTAGGATTTCTTCGCGCTTTTCGATGGAGAAGTCATCCCAACCTTCGAGGACGAATTCTTCGCCCACCAATTCGACCAATTCTTCGCGGGTGAATTCTTCTAAGCCGAGTGTCGGGCTAAAAGCAACCATATTGTGATTGGAGTACCCCCAGACATAACCGCCCAGCGTCAAGATGGCGATTAAAATACCGACCCAGATGATATGTCGCCCGGTACCGCCAGCGAAAATGCTCTCGTCTTTGTGGCGCGGTTTGCGATTCATCACGCCTTCTTCGGCGGGTTCAAATCCGAGTGCGATTGCAGGCAAGCCATCCGTAACGAGGTTGATCCACAAAATTTGAATTGCCAGCAACGGTAGTTTTAAACCGACGAGTAACGCAGTAAACATCACCAAGATTTCACCCACATTGGAACTGAGCAGGTACTTGATGAACTTCTTGATGTTATCGTAAATGGCGCGACCTTCTTCAACTGCGGAAACAATCGAAGCAAAGTTGTCATCGGTCAGCACCATTTCGGCGGCACCCTTGCTGACATCCGTGCCTGTGATGCCCATCGCCACACCAATATCTGCTTGCTTGAGTGCAGGGGCATCGTTCACACCGTCACCCGTCATGGCAACGATTTGTTCCTGACCTTGTAGTGTTTTGACCAATTGCAATTTATGGGATGGTGAAACCCGCGCAAAACAAGAGGTTGTTTTCACGGCTTCCTTGATTTCGGCTTCACTCATTTTGTCGAGCGTATTACCTGTGATAGCGTGTTGCCCTTCTTCCAGAATACCTAGATCGCGGGCTATGGCTTCTGCTGTGAGGGCATGGTCGCCTGTAATCATCACGGTGCGGATGCCTGCCGCTTTTGCCACTTTGACAGACTCACGCGCTTCAGGGCGGGCAGGGTCTAAGATGCCGACTAAACCGAGCAAGTGCAGCCCACGTTCGATAGTATCATCCAGTTCTTCTGGTTGTTTCTCTATGGGGCGATAAGCTATGCCGAGAACACGCAGCCCTTGATTCGCCATTGAATCAACTTCTTTTTGCCATTTATCGCGGCGATCTTCTGCCAATTCGACTGTTTTATCCGGCAGATGCTCATGTGTCGCCCAATTGATGAGTCGGTCGGGTGCACCTTTAGTAATCGTGATGTAGGGTGCATTTTCAAAGAGGCGATTCGCTTCTTCACCGATGACCTGATGTACAGTGGTCATTGCCTTACGTTCACTGCTGAAAGGCAATTCTCCAACGCGCGGCAAGTCTTTTTCCAGTTGGTCGCGTGTCCAGCCTGCTTTACCCGCCGCAACCACTAAGGCACCTTCTGTTGTATCACCAACGACATTCATGTGACCTTCATCGTCGATGCGTTCAAGGTGGGCATTGGTAGAGAGAGCCATCGCCTTGAGGAAACGCGCCACCGTATCATCTGTGTGTGGATCAAGCGGCTTGCCACCTTCCCCAATAAAATCACCTTGAGGCGTATACCCAATGCCATCAAC
>JANQRM010000296.1 GCA_028284565.1 Anaerolineae bacterium
CACAAGCATCATTGTTGAACGTCTAATTGATACCTTTATCGTGGTGATTTTGCTCACCATTGGTCTCTCACAATTACCCGATATCCAACCAGAAGTCACCCAAACAGCGACAATTTTTGGTGTCTTTGCAACCATTGTTTTCATCATCTTGTTGATATTTGCTCGATATCCACAACTGGCTCATCGGCTACTAGATTTAGTTCATCGTATCCTTCCACCCCTAAAACGTCTTCCATTAACCTCGTTGCTAGATAATGTATTGGATGGCTTGCAACCTTTGACCCATTGGCGCGGCTTTGCCCATGCCATCGGCTGGTCACTCATTGCATGGGTATTTTCTTTTTTTTCCCTCTACACTTTGATACAAGCTCTGCACATTACAGATGTGAATCTTTGGATAGCCACCGCTTTAGGAGTCTCGCTTGCCTCGTTGAGCATAGCTATTCCAGTGAGTATCGCGGCAATCGGTCCCTTTGAAGCCTCCATTCGCCTGACTGGGGAGTTGGTCGGGATGAATGATATTCTAGCAACCTCGCTTGGTTTTCTATTTCATGGTGTTGCCGTATTAAGCTATGCAATCTGGGGGACAATCGGCTTTCTTGCGATGGGTCTGTCGTTGGGGGATGTGTTATTGAGTAAAAACAAAAACCCATCCGAAGATGGGCATGTTTAGGTTTTATATTGTCTTGTAGCTTAATCCATCATCAAGACGGTTTCAATTCGCTCCATTGCCCAATCAATATCCTCACGGGTGATAACCAATGGCGGGGCAAAACGAATAATATGTTCATGAGTCTCTTTACAGAGCAAGCCATCATGCTGTAACGCTTCACAGAATCGACGCGCGCCACCAGCAGATTCATGCAATTCTACACCAATCAGCAAGCCACGTCCGCGGACTTCCTTGATATATGGACTTTCGACCCGTTGCAAACGTCCTTTAAGATAATCGCCCATTTCATTCGCGCGTTCAATTAAATCCTCATCCACCAGTACATTAAGAGCTTCCATTGCCACCGACGCACCTAGCGGATTACCCCCAAATGTCGAACCGTGATCCCCCGGCTTAAAGACATCCATCACTTCGGAGTCCGTCAAGACTGCCGAAACCGGATAGAACCCGCCAGACAATGCTTTGCCAATTGTCACCATATCTGCGCGAACATCTTCCCATTCGCAGGCAAATAATTTACCAGTACGTCCTAATCCAGTCTGAATCTCGTCAGCAATCATCAAGACATTATATTGTGTACAGAGGTCACGCATCTGTTGTAAATAACCATTGGGTGGAATAATCACTCCGCCTTCGCCTTGAATTGGCTCAAAAAGGAAAGCGACCGTATTGGGTGTAATCGCTTGTTCTAAAGACTCAATATCGCCGTAATCCACAAGTTTGAAGCCGGGTGTAAACGGACCAAAGTCGCCACGAGTCGTATCATCATCAGAAAAAGTAATGATACTGATTGTGCGTCCATGAAAATTACCAGAGCAAGTGATGATTTCCGCTTGCCCAGCCGGAACCCCTTTGACTTCATAGCCCCATTTCCGGGCGAGCTTCAATGCCGTTTCCACAGCTTCCGCACCACTATTCATCGGGAGCATTTTCTCATAGCCCGTCATATTGCATAGTTGTTGGGCGAGCATCGGCAACTTATCATTACGGAAGGCGCGAGAGGTAAGAGGTAGCCGTTGGGCTTGTTCAATCAATGCGTTCAGAATTCGCGGATGTCCATGCCCCTGATTAACCGCAGAATATGCACTCAAAAAATCAAGATATTTGCGTCCTTCAACATCCCAAACCCAGATGCCTTCACCTCGCGCTAAAACCACATCTAAAGGCTTGTAATTATGTGCGTTGTATTGATTTTCAATAGCTATAAAATCGAGTGTTCCCATCATCGTATTGTGCATCTGACCTTCCATTATCCTTGTTCGCTCATAGTTCGATTTTAACATGATTGCGACTTCTGAATCGTAAATCGGCGAAAATCACAAGAGGTGGTTTAGGCACTTCGCACAGAGGAAAATTACGAGAGGAATTGCAAAATAGTCTGTACAGCGACTTCTGCGCCATTCGTTTGAATTTCACCCCATGAATCAGGGTGTGCTAGTATGTCATCCAGCCAATCGAGCCATGCACCTTCCTCAAATTCTGCTTTTTCGACGAATTGACTCTTGGCATATTTGCACAAAGCATCATGAAGTAACTCATTCTCTCGATACCCGTCACGGAGAGTATAAAT
>JANQRM010000323.1 GCA_028284565.1 Anaerolineae bacterium
CGAAATCAAGCGGGATGTCGTAGTCTTGCTCGATAGTATTACCCGCTTGGCGCGTGCCTATAACCTAGTTGTTCCGACAAGTGGACGGACACTTTCGGGTGGTCTTGACCCCTCAGCGATTCATCCGCCCAAACGCCTCTTTGGTGCGGGACGGAATGTAGAAGAAGGGGGTAGTCTGACGATTGTTGCGACCTGTCTGGTGAACACAGGCAGTAAGATGGACGATGTGATTTATGAAGAGTTCAAGGGAACAGGTAACATGGAACTCCACTTGAGCCGTCGCCTGCAAGAACGTCGCATCTTCCCCGCCTTCGATTTGGAACAGTCCTCCACACGGCGCGAAGAATTGCTACTCGGTCCCGATGTGCTTAAGCGTGTCCATACCCTCCGTCGCATGTGGGGGCATTTATCGGAACAACCGGATGAAGGATATGTCGCCGCAACCGAGCAATTGCTCAATAACTTCCGTATGTATGAAACCAATGAGGAATTCCTCAACAACCTCACAGGCGGACGCTAATTTCTGTACGACACCTAAACATTCAAAGTGCGATGCTTAATGGGTATTCCCTATTGCTTTAGAATGGCGCGTGAGCAGGGGCAATCCGAATAAACAAGAGCAAGAAAAGGATGGCAACAACGAGGATTATTCGGAGCCATCGAGGAAAGTGGACGACTCGCTGATTCATGACAAAACCTCCATCAACGACAAGACAGAAGCATTCCTAATTAGCATACCATAAATTAGCGTACAAGTTAAAGTGACTTGCCTATGAGGGTCCTTTTCATGTTAGGAACCCTATTCTCCCATTAGGAGACGCTTACACTACGTAACGGAAATTACCCGTACAATTGGGGTGAGACTTATCGTTGAGAGGTGGCATATGCCATCAATTTCTCGAAAGCATCTTCATGATGATGATACCAAACGACTGAAACGACTGAAATTCGGTCTTTGGATTCTCACCATCCTTTTTATATCTCATGGACTGTTTGGTGCTTTCCCCGAAATATATCCCGTAACACGCTGGGGGATGTATTCTTTTGCTAATGGTCAAGAATTTGAACTGACCGAAGGTTATCTCATGCGCTGGTGGGTGCAAGTCACCACACTTGATGGCGAGGTACATCTCCTTTCAGATCAGCAACTTGCGGGTCAGTTTCGGTTTAATGCCGCCAGCCTTGATTTAATTCGATTAAATATGTCGGAATTAGCTACAAGTCCTGACAAAGCTGTCCAACAAGCAAGTGCAGATTTTATGCTTGATCTCCTCACGCAACGGTTTGGAGAGGATATTCAGGCATTTGAGATTCATCGCTATGCTCATCAGTTGGATTATTCGCAGTTTCCATCCATTGATGAAGATACCCCCGATTTTGTTGATGTCATGATTTGTCTATCAAGCAGCGGACAATCCATCGACTGTGAAGCGGAGAAATCATAGATGTCCAAAATTGGATCGATCATTGATGCTTGGCTCACTCAACCTGAAGCAAATGCGGCTGGACGCTTGGGACTCTATCGGATCATATTTGCGGTATCCTATTTTTTGTTGTTTTCGACATCAACTGCACAATTAGCCCAACTGAGCTTAACACCTCCTAATGCTTGGTATCCCACACCTGTCTTGATTTGGATGCTATCGCCACCTGCAGAATCGATCATGATTTTTCTGGTCGTGATAAACACCTTTGCACTCGTCTGCCTCGCAATTGGTTGGCAGGTTCGCTGGATGACTCTGCTGGTCTTATTGTCGGGCATAGCGATTGGTGCTTTGAGTGCCAGTGTTGGCGGCAAAGTGGATCATTCGCGGACATTCCGCGAGGTCTATATACCCTTCTTTATGCTCTTTGCACCTTGGGGCGACACATTTTCATTAGACCGTGTTATCAAACAACGCAAGGGCGAAGAGGGGGTCGAGCCTGCTGACGATTCATTGCGTTATAGTTGGGTTATCAAGGTCTTGCTCTGGCTGTTAGCCTTGATGTTTATGATGAGTGGTCTGTTGAAGGCGATACCTCCGGGGCAATGGCTAACCGATTTTGATCTGATGCGGAAGCTGATGCTCGATCATAACCGGAGTTTGCAGGACTATTATCGTTTTGTGATTGCGAGTTTGCCACTGGTTCCTCTCATCTTGCAAATGTCTGCGCTCATGTTTGAGACCTTTTATCCACTTGTCCTAATCAACAAAACATGGCGACGCTTTTACTTATCTGCCACCATATTTTTCCACATGGGAACAAAAATCTCACTCAATATCTGGTTTCTCTCCATGCTATTTCTCTATCTTTTGTTCTTTGATATTTACAACCTTTACAAGCGATTTTTCCCGCATCGCATTGTGAGGCCACTGGGACAGTTATTGGGCAGATTACCATCATGGGCATTAATTGCACTGACGTGGGCAATAGCGATTCTGGCAGTTTATTTCCGAAATACGCCTGATCTTTGGGCTGTTGTTGCGCCTCTCATACGTTATCAGGAGTTCCTCTGGGTTATTGCGGGTGCTTTGGGGGTGTATGGATTTACAACCGCTTGCATTCGACTCTATAAGAACATGCGTCATGGGAAATTATTTGCGCTGGATGGCTGATGGTGTTCTCTCGTAAGTAAATATGAGTTACAAAACATCCACTGGATCAAGGTCAAGATGCCAACCTCGACGCAAAGGCAAATCATCTAACGCCACTGAGGGGTCAGGTCCGCGCAAAAGCAGATGCCAGCGATATTGCTTGTCAAGTCGGCTGAAGAAACAGGGGGCAGGTCCAATGAGTTCCGTTCCTGTCAGCTGATATTTTTTCAGGCGATGCTGGACTTGCTTGGTTGCTCGTTGTGCTTCCGTTTGAGCTTGTTTCTCCGTGCGATACTGAAAAACCAATCGTGCCAGACGACGGTAGGGCGGATAACCTAAATCCCGACGATAAGCGAGTTCCTGCTCCATGAAACCCAGATAATCATGCTGGGAGGCATGTTGAATCGCATAATGTTTTGGCTGATACGTCTGTAAGATGACTTTCCCGCCGAGTACACCCCGTCCAGCACGCCCTGCGACTTGTGTCAACAGTTGGAAGACTCGTTCTCCCGCACGGTAATCTGGCAATGCCAAGCCCATGTCTGCACTGACCACACCAACAAGCGTGACTAATGGTAAATCCAAGCCCTTCGCAATCATCTGTGTGCCAATGAGAATATCGGCTTCATGTCGGATGAAATGACCCAAAATCACGTCATGCAATTCGGGTTTGTTCGCCGTATCCGCATCCCAACGGAGCGTCCGTGCATCGGGAAAGAGCTTTTGGATTTCATCTTCGACCTGTTGCGTCCCCGCACCAAAGAACTTAATTCGCTCAGATTGACATT
>JANQRM010000331.1 GCA_028284565.1 Anaerolineae bacterium
TGGTTTGTTGCCTTTTGTTTGACGGGGTTTCCGCGATTTTCTGCTTTTAGATGGACGTTTTTTGGGAGGCATGATGGACTTCTTCCTGAATTCATTCGCTCATCATAGCACGATGTTCCCATTTTCCCCGTGTGGATTCGATTTTTTGGGTACAATAGGATGACGATGATGATTCATCCTGAAAGTGACCTTATGAAACGCCAATCTGCCCTTGCCTTGTTTTTAACCGTGTTGATGTTTGCTTTGCTAGTCATGTTGATGCTTCCGACGAGCGCGCAAGTTTATATCATCAACACCCCCACCCCCTCAGCAACGTTTGACCCGAACTTACCAACACCCCTGCCCACTCCGCGGACTTGTCCCACAGCGTTAGATTTGACTGCTGGTTCGTTTGCGTATGTCCGCGCAGGCATCATTATTCGTTCAGAGCCAACAACATCGAGTGCGATTATGGGCTATGTGGCGCAAAATACGGATGTTGTCATTACAGAGGGTCCTGTGTGTAACTTGGGGATTGTCTGGTGGAAGGTGCGCGGAACAGAAAATCCGGGATGGGTCGCACAGAGTACCGTAGATGATGGACAGTTCGTATTTTCTTATGGAACAGGTGGTGGGACAGATTGTGTGCCGGATGAATATCTGTCGGTGGGAAGTCTAGCTGATATTCTGTTTGATGCACGTATTCGAGAAGTGCCGTCACTCGAAGGTCGGGTGAGAACAGTTGCTCCGTCAGGGAGTGTCGTCAATGTTGTCGGGGGACCTGAATGTGCCGATGGCAAAATCTGGTGGCAGGTACAAGCGACTGTCGTTGGCTTCACCTATACGGGATGGATGGCTGAAGTTGGGAATGGCTTGCCCTTGCTGGTCTCGCAGAATGTCCCTTCCACAGAAGATGGGACGTTGTGTGATGTGCCATTGCCATTTGCCACCGGAACACGCGCATTTGTCCATTATCATGACCGTACACCCAAATACCTGCGGACTGCACCGGGAACGGATTCTACGCCTTTGTTTACACTCGTGAATAATGTTCCTTTCATTATCGAAGGTGGACCCGTGTGTCGTGAAAATCTGAACTGGTGGCGGATTCGGGTGCTAGCCAGTCAGGAAGTCGTCGGCTGGATGGCAGAAGGCTCATCGGGCATTGGCTATTGGATGCGCGCGATTGATCCGGATGAATTTGGTTTTGTGCCTTACGGATTAGGTCTGACGTGTACGGGACAATCATGCTAAAATAGCACATCTGTTCAACTCAATCTAAACTTATGGCAAAAACACGAACCAAATATGTTTGCCAAAATTGTGGTCGGCAATCCCCCAAATATATGGGGCGGTGTCCGCAATGTGGCGAATTTAACACGATGCAGGAATTTGTAGAAGAAAAGCGGAAACCTGCAAAACAGAATCGGCAGGTGGTTGGAACAGTTCGCAATCAACCCCAACGCCTGACGGAAATCAGTACTGAAGAAGAGGAACGCCTACATGTACCTGTGGAGGAGTTTAGTCGGGTGCTGGGTGGTGGACTCGTGCCGGGGAGCATCATCTTGCTGGGTGGTGAGCCGGGTGCTGGGAAATCGACCCTGCTCACACAGACATCCGCTGTATTAGCCGAATTGCATGGGACGGTGCTGTATGTCAGCGGGGAGGAAAGTTCGCGTCAAATCAAGATGCGCGCTGACCGCCTCGGCTTGACATCCCCTGACCTTTATCTGCTGACGGAAACGAATCTCGGCAATATCTTTGAGCAAGTGCAACGCCTCAACCCCGCCGTATTGATTGTGGATTCGATTCAGACGACTTATAGCGACGATATTGACTCATCACCCGGATTGGTATCACAGGTGCGGGAGTGTGCATCGCGTTTGCAGGCATTGGCGAAATCAACCGGAATCGCTGTCTTCCTCATCGGGCATGTGACGAAAGAAGGGAACATCGCGGGTCCTCGTGTGCTGGAGCATATTGTGGATACGGTTCTCTATCTTGAAGGCGACCCTTTCCAGACCTTTCGCTTGTTACGGAGTGTGAAAAATCGCTTTGGGGCGACGAGTGAAGTGGGCGTATTCGAGATGCAAGGGCGCGGGATGGTGGAAGTCCCCAATCCATCTGAGGCATTCTTGGCTGAACGGGTGATTGATGCGCCCGGCTCGTCGATTGCGATTACGATGGAAGGTACTCGTCCCCTGTTGGTTGAGATTCAGGCGTTAACGAGTCAAACATCCTTTGGTAATGCGCGACGTACCCCGAATGGTGTCGATATGAACCGCTTGTTGCTCTTGAGTGCAGTGTTGAGTAAACGCATGGGCTTGAAGTTGTGGGAACAGGACATCTTCATCAATGTGGTGGGCGGTTTACGGGTGACCGAACCCGCATCGGATTTGGCAATGGCGATGGCAATTGCGTCAAGTTATTATGAAAAGTCACTCCCTGCGGATTTGGCGATTGTGGGCGAAGTGGGCTTGAGTGGGGAGATTCGGACAGTGGGACAATTGCCTGCCCGTTTGAATGAAGCGTCGAAGATTGGCTTCCGACGGGCTTTAGTGCCAAGAATGCGCCGTAAATTAGATGACATCCCCAAAAATATCGAACTCATTGAAGCACGAAATCTATCTGATGCCTTGCGACTAATCAAAGACTAGCTTGTGTTCCGCGTTGTCTTCTGGAATATCATGGCAGGGGGTGGGAAACGTGTGGAGGGAATCCTCTCGCAGATATTGGCATGGGAAGCGCACATCGTCGCTTTAGCAGAGTTTCGTGCGACAACTGCCAGTCAATGGCTTGCATCACAACTATCTGATACCGGATTTAGTCATCAATTGACAACAGTCAATGAACAAGCATCTGCCAGAAATGCCTTGCTCTTAGCCTCACGATTTCCTATACAAAAGAAGCGCATTAAATCGCCACCTGTGCCACACCATCGCTGGATATTCGCTCAGATTCAATCCCCTGCACCTTTTCATCTTGGTGTCATGCACATCCCGAATATGCATACCGGACTGAAATATCCCTATCATGAAAGCGTGTTATCACTAGTCAATAGATGGCGACGTGGTGCGGGAATGCTCATCGGGGATACGAATTCGGGATTGCCCGATATTGACGAAGAATCGCCCGCCTTCACGAAAAAAGAAGCCCATTTTATGAATAAGATGGAAAATGCGAAGTGGCATGATACCTTTCGTTGGTTGTATGGTGATGAGCGCGCCTACACATGGTATTCGCCGAATGGGAAGAATGGTTTCAGACTCGACCAAGCCTTTGTGAATAAGCATTTAATCAAGCGTGTGAAGCGATTTCGTTATATATGGGGAGAGGCTGACGGTTTCCATCGGCTGAGTGATCATTCTGCAATTGTCATCGACCTTGATTTGCCCTTATCGTAGCAAGGGCGATATTTTATACTCCTCGCAAAATCCACTGAATTAAATGTGAAACAATGTCCGATACACTCCGCACCTTGAACAACCATGTCAGTATTCGTCATTACACCGATGAAGACATTTCTGAAGAGACGGTACGGGATATGCTTAACGCCGCCCGTCGTTCTCCTACATCGTCGAATATCCAAGCCTATAGTTTTGTGGTCGTCCGCAACCCAGAGACGAAAAAAGAACTCGCTGTTCTCGCAGGCAATCAGAAGCATATCGAAACCTGTCCCGTGTTCGTGGCGATTTGTGCTGACATCACGCGCTTACGTCGGGCTTGTGAAATGCACGGGGAGACACTGGCGCAAAATCTCGAAAATTCAATGGTGGCGATTGTTGATGCGAGTTTAGTGGGGATGTCATTGAATACGGTCGCCGAATCATTGGGCTATGGGACAGTCATGATTGGTGGGATGCGGAATCACCCGAAAGAGGCGGCGGACGTGCTGGGCTTGCCGAATGGCGTGTTTGTTGTCTATGGGATGTGCATTGGTGTGCCAGCTCGACGCACTCCACAGAAGCCTCGTTTGCATGAGGATGCCGTAATTCATTATGAACGCTTTGATACCAGTAAGTTAGATGAGCATTTGACGAATTACGACGCAGAATTGGCGGAGCATTATCGGGAAGAGGGGCGCGAGACACCTGATAACGCTTGGACGGGCGTGATTGCGAGTAAGTTTTCCAGTCCCCGCCGTGACTTCTTGAAATCTACCCTAGAAGCGATGGGATTTGACTTTGGCTGATACGATTGAGATTATTAAACTTGACCCACACCGATGGGAAGAATATAAGAACATTCGACTGCGTTCTCTCAAAAATGCACCTTTAGCTTTTGGTGCAAGTTTTGAGGAAGATAAGGTTCAACCTGAACCTCATTGGCGAGGGCGTTTAGAAGCCAGGCAGAATGATGGGGGTAGTTTTCTCCTATTTGCAGAGCAGGCAGGAAAACTGGTTGGTATGATGGGTGTGTTCCGTCCACCACGACAGAAGATGTCGCATGTCGCGCACATCTATGCCGTGTATGTGGATGAAGCCGTGCGTGGTCAGGGAGTCGGCAGTCGCTTATTGGAAGCGGTGATTGATGAGGTACGCTGTCGCTATCCAGATGTGATTAAGATAGGGCTGGCGGTGAATCCCGTGCAGACATCAGCCGTTGTATTGTATCAAAAAGCAGGTTTCGAGTATGTCGGTACACTCAAGAAGGAACTCTGTGTTGATGAACAATACTACGATGAGCATCTGATGGAATTGATGTTATAGGTAAGTTATTGGTTTTTAGTGATAGGGACGATAGTTGAATTCACCCACCGTCCATTGTCCAATTATAAACAATCAGCTTATTGCTTCCAGCACAGATGGATTGCAGACGTTTTGTGCGTTGCCATTTTGCAAGAAATCGACGATCAGTTGTGCCGCTTCGACTGCAACGGTGACTTGAGCATCAGATGTACTCGCCGCAAGATGCGGTGTATGAATGACATCATCGAGTCCGATTAGGGGATTGTCATCGGGAGGCGGTTCTTGATGATAGACATCGAGTCCAGCTCCCGCAACTTTGCCTGCTTTAATTGCGTCGGCTAAATCAGTATCGTTGATTAATGCGCCACGTGCTACATTGACAATCCGCACGCCATCTTTCATCTTATTGATGGCTTGTGCATTAATCATCTCTTGAGTTTCGTCGTTGACAAGGGCGTGAAGGGAAATAAAGTCGGACTCGGCATAGAGCTCATCTATATTCTCTACATATTTCACACCCATGTCTTTAGCAATCATGGAATCAACATAGGGGTCATAGGCGACGATGGACATGCCAAAAGCCCGCGCCCGTAATGCCACTGCTTGCCCTATCCGACCAAAGCCGATGAGACCCAGCCTTTTGCCGTTGAGTTCGACACCCATAAACAGCTTACGATCCCAGCGACGAGCAGAGAGGGATTCATGTCCTTGTGGAATGTGCCGAGCGAGGGCAATCATCAGACCAAAGGCGTGTTCTGCCGTTGAGATGGTATTGCCTCCCGGTGTGTTCATGACGACGATGCCTTTTTGTGTGGCGACATCTAAATCGACATTATCCACCCCGACTCCTGCCCGTGCAATAGCCTTGAGCTTGGTGGCTTTGTTCAATAGTTCAGCATCGGCTTGAACGCCACTGCGTATCACGATGGCATCAGCAGATTCGATTTGAGTCATCAGTTCATAACGCACGATTTTGCTGGGGGCAGATACGTCTATACCTTCAGCCTCATTCAGAATAGCAATGGCGTTGGCATGGACGTTATCTGGAACAAGGACATGAAAAGTCATATACGATGTTTTCTCCTGTGTTATTCGTCTTCATCCTCACCAGCGAGGATGGCGTTGATCTCATTGGCTAGTTCTTCGATTTCGGGTGGTTTTTGGGATGCGGTTGCCGGTGTCAGGTAGAAGCTTCGCGCTTCATCCAAATCCGCAAGGGCAAAATCGTATTCCTCTTCCGTCATATAGACTCGTGCGCGTCCGATATAGGCGAAGGCATTCCCGTCATCCAATTCGATGGCTGTGGAATAATCTTCAAGGGCGTTATCAAATTCTTCTAAATCCAGATAGACCGTTGCACGATTGATGTAAAATTCGGGGTTGTCTGGATTGTTTTCGATAGCGTTGGTATAGGCAGTGATAGCTTCATCGAGTTGTTCCGTTGTGGCATAGAGCGAACCAAGCGCATTGATATAGATGCCATTGGTTGGGTCGAGTTCAATCGCTGTTTGTAATTCTGCTTCCACGGCGTCGGCATCGCTAGTTTCAATATAAAGCAAGGCGCGTTGGTAATAGCCTTCTGGATTTTCTGGTTCTTCACTGACCACTGTCCCCAAATCAAGGAGTGAGTTCTCAAAGTCAGCTAGGTCGCCTGACTCAATCCCCCTGTTGCGATAGGCAATCCCGCGATTGAGGTACCCTTCTAAGAAGGTGTCATCGAGTTCTAAGACGCGGTTATAGACTGCAATTGCATTGTCTACGCGATTGTTTTCTGTGTAGAGTTGACCAGCACGTTTAAAGGCTTCGAGCGCATCTGCTTCTTCTCCTAATTGGAGCAATATCTCGGCGCGACCTTGATAGGCAGTTGCACTGGTTTCATTCAATTCTAAGGCACTGCTGAAATCTGCTAATGCCCCTTCTAAGTTATCGAGTTCGAGCTTTTCCTCTGCGCGACGGATGAACAGGTCAGAAGCCCGTCGTCTGTCCGCGGCGGCACCACGGTCATCACCCGCGAGTTCCTTCGCACTGGCACTTTCTAAGTGCAATTCGGGATTGTCTCGATTGAAGCGCAAGGCATCCCCATAGGCATCGACTGCTTCATCATATTGTTCTAAGGTGATGTAGAGTCCGGCGAGGTTTTCGTGATATTCAGGAACCCGATTGTTGAGGTCGATGGCATTTTCATAATCGGCTACTGCGGACTCAAGGTCTTCGACAATAAATTGATAGTAATTGCCACGACTGTTATAGGCTTCGTGATTTTCGGGGTCAAGTTCAATTGCGGTGCTAAAGTCTGCGAGTGCCAATTCATTTTCTTCGAGTTGAGCATAGGCTTGTCCACGGAAGGTAAAGGCTTGTGCATTGGTATCATCGAGTTCAAGAGCTTGATTGTAGTCTTCAATCGCGGAGTCATAATCGGCATTTAAGGCTTTGGCACGTCCACGATACATATAGGGTTCGGAGAGATTGCCATCCACCTCAATCGCCGAGGTAAAATCAGCAATGGCAGATTCATAATCTTCCAAGCCAATATAGGCTAGCCCTCGCCCAATATAGGCATCTGCACGGGGATTTTGTTGAATTGAGAAATTGAATCGCTCAATGGCATTATCATATTGCCGTTGTTCAACAAAGAACACACCCCGTTCATAATTTTCATTTGCCGCGATTTTGGGGTCAGCTGTTTGACAAGCGGTGAAAATCACCATCAATGCCAGCAATAGTCCCAGCCCCATCGGGTGTTTCCGACGGTCCATAGCCCTTACCTCCGAATTATGCCTGTTGTAGAAATTCATCTAGTCCCGCCAGCACGTCTTCTAATATGGCAGGTCGTAAATCTCCCATATGTGCAATGCGGAACGTTGTGCCTTTTATTTTACCGTATCCTTTGTCCATTGCGTAACCTTTGGTCTGCATAAAGGAAACCATCGCGTTTACATCGATATCACGGGTGTTATGAACCGTCGTGACCGTATTGGAGCGATAGCCTGCTTGTGCGAATAAACCAAAGTCCCGATTCAATGCCCACTCGTGTGTCATGTCGCGCATTTGTTGATGTCGTTTCCAGCGTGCTTCTAATCCGCCATCAGCAAAAATGTCTTTGAGTTGCTGGTCTGCGGCATACATCAATGAGACCGGGGGAGTCGCGGCCGTGTTATTCTTGACGAGGTATTTCTCCATATTTAAAAAGTCGAAATAATAACCCCGATACGGGATTTGTTTGGCACGTTCGAGTACGCGATCACTCACGGCGGCGAAGGCAATTCCCGGTGGCAATGCGAACGCTTTTTGCCCAGAAGTCAAAGCAATATCAATGCCCCATTCATCGACGCGAAGTTCTGTTCCCAAGAAACCACTGACCGAATCAACTAAGTATAATGTATCTTCATATTGATTGACGATTTTGCCGATGGCTTGAACTGGATTGGTGACTCCGGTGCTGGTTTCATTATGCACAATGCAAACCGCGTCATAGGTTTCTTTTTCGAGAGCTTCTGCCACCATCTCCGGTGAATGCGCTTCTCCCCATTCGACCTGTATCGTATCAACCTGTTTGCCATTGGCTTCACTGACATATGCCCAACGCTCACTAAATGAACCGCCTGTCAGATGCAACACCTTTTTACCATCACGGATGCAATTGCGAGATGCTCCTTCCCAGAATCCGGTTCCTGATGAACCCGAAACATACACGCGCGAGTCGGTGATAAAGGCTTTTTTGAGGTTGGCTTGGAGGGAGGCGAATAAATCGACAAAGGCTTGGGTCCGATGCCCAATCATCCACTCAGCTTGGGCTTGAAGGATTTCGGGGCGGACTTCAACGGGTCCGGGAAGAATAAGATAGGCGTGGTCGTTTTGAGTCACAGCATATGTCCTTTGATGAACGGATTGATTTTCAAATTGATGGTTTTCGTGAACTTTTGCACTTTCCGCGACATTTTATCCAATGCGAGCAAGCCTTCCTACCCCAAACTCAAAAAAGAAGCGCAATTCTTGAGGAACCGCGCCATGTTTCGTGTCAACGTTCTTATCGTCGCGCCCATTCAGGAGGTCGCTGAAGCCAAGGCGTAAACATCTCAACAGTAATATAGTTGCCATGTATCGCATCGCCGTAGCCGGGTCCCATCCCGCCGGGACCATCATCTGAACCCCAAAAATTATTTTGAAGGTTGATCATGCCGGGTGGTTCCTGTTCCCAACTTAGGTCAATGAATCCCTCTCGGCTAATGCCAAAGTCATGGGTCGTCTCGTTTTGAATGATAATGCTGTTTTGCATCATAAATTCTGGAGCTGATTGGCTGACAATTCCTGCGCCAAATACACAGGATTTGTTGTGAGCGATTTGAGAGTCAACTATTTGCGTCACCCCTTGATTTAGAACAGCACCCCCTAAGCTACCTGCATGATTATGCGTAATGGCACTTTCTGAAATGACTATTGTTCCTAATATCGTGTTGTAAATTCCAGCGGCGGAACCTGTGCATCCTACCGTGCTTCGCGCTTGGTTGCCTCTGACTTGACTCAGTGTGAGAATAATTTCTCCGGCATTCACCAGACCACCGCCGCTTGGTGCGCTGTTATTGTTAATTTGACTATTCGTAATCCATATGACTCCTAGATTGAACAAGCCTCCTGCCATGCCCAGTGTTCTACCATCCTCAAGCTGAACAACCTCTACGGTGTTGTGATAGATACGACTGTCGACTAAAACTGCATAACCCAGATTAGCTAAGCCAGCCCCATTCCCTCCAAATGATGTGTTGTGATGAATCTGGCTGTCTCGCATGATAAGGATACTATCTTCTGCATTGACGACCCCTGCCCCCTGTGTTTGATGTACCTGATTATAGGTCACTCGTGTATCAACGAGAGTCAATTGACCTGCGTTATATATGCCAGCACCGCCACGCTGATTCATCGTCTTACCATCCGCGATAATCAAATTTTCCAAGCGCAAGGATGCGCCTTCGACAACTTTGAAGACCTGATGATGTAGTCCTCCAGAGATATAAACACCATATCCTTCGCCATGAATGACGACATCCCCTCTGATGATTTTTGTCTCCGTTGTGATAATAAAGCAACTTTCTGGCAAGATGAGCATTCCACCATCTAGCACAGAATCTAAGGCTTGTTCACTACAACGGCTGTCGGGTGTAACTTCAGTGGCTTGTGGTTCAGAGAAAAATAAGAGTGCGGAAACAAGTGCAAAAAAGGCATATAATACTTTGGTCTGACGAGGCATGAGCTAGCTCCAACTCCCCAGCGATACATTGATTATAACGGATTTTGTGGTGCAATTGAGCGAATTGGTTTATGAAATGTCACAAACTATGGATACCCAAACTATTGTGCAGATACTTCATCGTTTTGTGCCAGATAGCAAGTTGCTATCGTTTCAACAACTCACCGGTGGAGTCTCTGCTCAAGTCATTGCGATTGAGTTTCTTAATGGGGACAGTCAAAAGCAACAGTGGGTGCTACGTCTACATGGTGATCATGACCGTCAGCGTAATCCTCAGATTGCGAGAGATGAATTTCGTTTATATCAAATTCTACAGTCGGCTGGCATCCCTGCCCCAACGCCTTACTTTCTGGATAACACCTGCGACTTCCTGCCGATTCCGTATCTCATTATGGAATTTGTGATGGGCAAGACTACATTTGCTCCTGTCGATGTGAATACTTCCCTGAGTCAAATGGCTTATACCCTTGCAGAGATTCACCAAGCATCAATAGATGTCTCTTTCTTGCCTAATGCAAAGGTTCGATACAAAGCACGTTTCCAATCAACGGCGAGCGCGTTTGAACCCGCTATCCAAGATGCGTAAAGACCCTTTTGGCACTTTCCTCAAGTGAATAAGACGGGTTTGTTGCATGGCGATTTTTGGTTGGGGAATTTGTTGTGGGATGATGATAAGTTAGTGGCTGTTATTGATTGGGAAGATGCCAAATATGGCGACCCTCTACTTGACCTTGCCAATAGCCGACTCGAAATCTCGTGGGCTTTTGGAGAAGATGCGATGGAGCATTTCACACAGTTTTATTTGGCATATATGCCATCCCTTGACCTTTCCCAATTGCCCTACTGGGAACTGTGTGTCGCGCACCAAAAGCCGACTACTGATTTTGATGAATGGGCGGAGGATTGGAACGACTATGACAGACCTGACATGACGGGAGAGACTTTTCATACACGGTACAAGTGGTTCATTGAACAAGCCCTTAGGCAACTATCTGACTGATTGGCTCTCTTGGCGAATGGGACTTTCGGGATACAATATGACTTTATCAATCATCCAATAATGACTAGCGAGACCCATTATGCGAATTGAAGACAAACTTAGCCTCCGTACCGAAAATATGAAAGCGAGTGCTATCCGTGAAATATTGAAGGTGGTGGCTCAACCGGGCATGATTTCGCTGGCTGGCGGTATTCCAGCTCCTGAGAGTTTCCCGATGGAGATTATCGATCAAATCACCGATGGCGTGCTGAAAGAGTTTGGTCCGAGTGCTTTGCAGTATGACAAAACGGAAGGCTTTGACCCGCTTCGCCATGCCTTGATTGACTATTTACCTCAACGAGGTGTCGTGAATGTCTCGACGGAAACCTTGCATATTTACTCTGGTTCGCAGAGCATTCTCGACCTTGTCGGGAAGGTTCTTATCTCGCCGAGGGATAAAGTCGTCATCGAAGCCCCGTCGTATTTAGGTGCGATTTCCGCCTTTAACCCTTACTTACCCGATTACATTTCAGTCCCGACAGATGATGATGGAATTCTGCCCGATGAACTAGAAGCTGTTCTCAAAGCAAACGATGTTAAACTGATTTATCTGGTTCCAACTTTTCAAAATCCAACGGGACGAACGTTATCTCTTGAACGTCGTCAACACGTGGCAGACCTACTTAAACGGTATGATGTACTCTTATTGGAAGATGATCCATATAGCGCACTTCGCTTTGAAGGTGAAGCTCTACCGACGATTCAGCAATTTGCACCGGACCATGTGATTTATTCCAGCACCTTTTCCAAAATTCTTGCGCCCGGTTTACGGATTGGCTTCGGTGTTGCCCCGGCTGAACTCGCACGTTGGTTGGTGATTGCCAAGCAGGGAACCGATTTACATACCCAGACGTTCGGTCAAGCCATCGCAGCGTTGTATCTGACTGGTGGCTACTTGAAAGAACATCTCCCACGTATTATCTCGCTCTACCAACCACGACGGGATGCGATGCTGGATACGTTAGCTCAAACTATGCCCGCAGGTTATCGCTGGACGACACCTCAAGGTGGGATGTTTTTGTGGATTATCGGTCCTGATGGACTCGATGTGGATGTTCTTTATGATCGTTGTGTAAAACGCGGGGTTGCTTTTGTGCCGGGCAAATACTTCTTCTTTGAGGATGGTATTGGGGATAACACCTTACGCTTGAATTTCACGATGGTCAGTACGGATGTCATGAGTCAGGCGGTGCAAATCCTTGCTGAATCGGCGCAGGATTTGCTTGTTAAGCAATAAGTAGATTCATTCGTATATAAAGATACATTTCCTCCCTTTTTATTTAGAGGTTCAACAATTAATCGGTTATCTCACATCATTATATTTCATGATGTGAGTTCACGAAAACAACAAAACCATGAATTCTCTTAGCTACGAAATGAAAAAGTTTAAATAAAAATTTGATGTTGACACAAACTTTTTACTATTATATAATTTTAATGTTGACAAAAGAAAAAGATTATGACCAAAATACCTTTAAGAGAGCGAAAATATGCAAAGACTAAATCTGACTTGATGAAAGCTCTCGTATCACGGCTTGACGCGCAAACACTGGATGAAATTGCTGTAAAAGATGTGTGCCATGACGTACAGGTTTCAGAGACCACATTTTTTAACTATTTTCCATCTAAGCAAGATGTGATTACTTATTTCGTACAACTATGGAGTATCGATATCGCTTGGTCGATACAACTTTGCTTACAAGACGGTGGCTCTCATTTAGATGCAATACAGAAATTGTTTGACCGCACAGTAGAAAGTGAGACACAGTCGCCGGGCATTATGGCGGAGGTGGTTGCATATCAAGCTCGTAACCGTAAAAAACTAGTGTATCAACCATTGACTAGGGCAGAGTATGCTCAGCATTTTCCTGACAGGGAGGGAATAGCACAAATTGAAGGAATAGGTGTAGACGCTCTAATGCTTGAACAACTTACTTCTGCGAAGCAGAAAGGAGAACTTGATGAAACAGTAGATTTGCAAGCTTTGTGGCTGACATTGATGAGTATCTTTTTCGTAACGCCAGTTTTAGTTGGTTTTGGGATGACTGGTAATCTGAGACAAGCTTATCAAAGTCAGGTGGATCAATTACTTTTAAAGTAGTACCACACGGAGTCGACGAGTCCTTTCTCAATTGGACATGAGACACTCATCGACCCAGTGTGTTTGTAAACTTATTATACTAGGAGCAATACAAATGGAATACCGTCAAGACATACTCATCAACGGAGATGGTGAGCAAGTTTTCCCATTATTACGCCACGTGGAGTTGAATGGCACCAACTTTGAAATTGGTAAGCAGTTAGCGTATATCAATATTGAACATCATGATGACTGCTTGGAAAAACATCGTGTACCTGATCCAGTATATGCTCGCTCTCGCCGTGAATACTTCCAGAAGAATTATCCTATTTTTTGGGAACGTATCTGTGGAGTTGCTGATGCCTTAAATGCCGACCCTTATGATAACCGATATGATTTTTCAGCGATGTGGCACAATGTTGATACACCACCTCGCCCCGGATGTTCTAATGCTTTCTATCCAGCTCATTACACAGCCAATGGGCATGCATATCTCAGCCGAAACTATGAGTTTTCTACTGGACCGTTTGCTGAAGTGATAGGAATGGAACTCACCGAAATTGAACGCGCCGAAATGAGAGGTATGATGGGAGAACCCTATATTATGGAATGGGTGCCTACTGATGGAGGTTATGCCTCATGGACAGTCCATGTAAACGATCTATTAGGTGGTGCATTCGACGGTATCAACAGTGCTGGCTTGGCTGTTGCCCTTATGGCAGACGAAGAAGCTATGGGGCAGTTATATGAACCTCAGGCAGATTTTGTCCGTGCAGTTGGAGTAGGAGAACTGCAGATTGTTCGCCTACTACTTGACACTTGTGCCACCGTTGATGAGGCAAAGCAGTGTTTACTTTCGATTAAACAATACTATCAGTATGTACCTTGCCACTATATTATTGCGGATAAGTCCGGCAAATCCTTCATCTATGAAAATTCAACGGGGCGCAATCTTTCAATCATCATTGACGGTGACGGGGAACCACAAGTTTGTACAAACCATCAGATCTATCGTCAGCAGATCGACGAAACACCCGAACTAACCTTACAAACAAACAGCCTGTGGCGGTATGCTACTTTACAAAATCAGGTAATGGCGCAAAAGCAACACACAATTGACGAAATGCGTAATAATAGTGCCAGTGTTGGTGTCAAACACCTTGTAGCGGAGATGCTTAAAAATCCCGATTTTCTCAGCGTTGCCGCTAATGTCAATTCCCGGACATTGTGGTATGCGTTGTATGATCTGACAGCGGGAACTGTTGAAATCGATTTCTATCTTAATTCACACATAACAGAAAATGGTGAATATCAGGAAGAACGAAGTAAGGTTTTTAGATTTCAAGTACCGCACAGTTCCTGACCTACCCTATCAAGGATGTAAAATTCAAAATAGTTCTGGTACCGGGTAAGTTTTATGCCCTGTACATAAACTTATGAGAAATGGCAGAATACAAGTTTGAATTTGAAATTGAGATGGTGAGTACGGATGTGATGAGTCATGCGGTGCATATCTTCGCTGAATCGGCACAGGATTTGTTGGTAGCACAATAAAAAGTAGGCTTTTCAGTCAGCCCTATTAGTGATGAATCTGATAAGACTCAATCTAGCTTGTCGATAGTAAGCTATCATCTGACCGTCTTGCACAGGTTAGTTGCCTAATGAGCTAACACCGTTTCGACAAATTCAGACAGGTCGCCACCTATTTGCTACCTCTTACACAAAGTTGATTTCACAAGTAGGTATCCACTACCTGACGCGCATTCATCCAAATTCTTATAGGTGCCACTTTACTTGCGATTGCCAAAGCACCAACATAATTACAATCAAATTCTAAATCAGTGATATACCAGACCTTTTGATTATGATCTCTATATGCATACGCCTTGTCTGCTCCGTCTTTCCGAAGTTCCATCGGGGACAAATCTACTTGAGTAAGCGGGTAATAGAGACCCATTCCGTAGGCTTTAATGAACGCTTCCTTCCTTGTCCAATACCTATAGAATAACTTGGGAATTTCATCATCGTCTGCTTCGTTAAGACTCAAGACTTCGTTACTTGAGAAAAAATGCTTGGCGATCCTGCGGAAGTCCATATCCGTTTGTGAGAACTCTACATCGATTCCGACTTCGCGCATCGGCGATGTAAAAGCGTAGACAGCCAAATCTCCAGAATGTGCTAAATTGAAACCTAATTGACTTGATGTTTTCAAGTAGGGTTTTCCGAACTTGCTATAGTGAAACTCGATTTGTGATGGAGACATGCGAAGGTAATTACCGATCAATATTCTGAGTACAGCACGTGCAACGATAAATTTGTGAGTATAAGCAATGCGCTTGTAACGAGTAGCCCTTCTCAGTTCGTCTGGAGAGAGAATTTTTCTTAAACTGCCAATATCGGTTGTTGGTGCTGTTAGGGATGCATACCATACGTGTAATTCGTCGTATAAACTATTTATGTCAAATTTCGGCTCGGTAGGCATCGTCATCTCATCAAACTCGTTCTTTATGCATTTTTTCATTATATCGTGAATAGAGGGTCTATTGGGATTTCAATGAAGCTCTCATTAGCAACAATCATTTCCTCGATATCATGGGAGATCATTCGCAACCCTCTGTCTTTGAACCGAAACTACTCATTCACGAGCACATCCTCATCCAAGAATTTCGGCTTCACTAGCTGAAAGCATATCTCTCCAATAGGATCAGAATTATCAACACCCCGTCCATACCGCTATTTTTTATCATCCATCTGGAGGACCGAGCAAAAGGCTTTGAAGAGACTCAAGACCTTAGAACAAAAATGTTGAGGTTTTTTCGGTAGCACTTCCCCATCGCACTTTGACTGCTAGGCTATACTTCCACCCTATTAAGAAAGCTGGTAACTGATAAAGTGCTGATGAGATAATTACAAATCTGTCATAATTTAGGTCGTGACTGATTACTTATTCCAGTAATAATGAAGCTATAGTAAGCTTCTAACAATTTGAAACAACCTAGCTCGCAAGAGTATATTTATATGGACACACAACAATGACAATGGGAATTGACCCAATTACAGTGGAAGTCATCCATAATTATCTGCTTTAGGCGACTAGAGAGATGGCATAATCGGTTGCCTTTTGTTCGTGCTGAGAACCTTGGGTATAGAGATGGAGTTGCCAGTCTGCTCAGAGATATGCGGCTGTCATTCTTCTCCCAGAAACCCATTATCACCGATGAAGTCAACATTAGATCAATGTTTCGGCAACTTGGCGTTCTAAAGTATTGACAGAAACCAATACTTTAGAATTGAAAGCCTTTGTAATGTGCTTACCAGCACAAACTTGTAGCCGAATAGTCAGCTTACGACTGGCACAGTAGTCATAATCAGCATGACCAGCAATATCATTCTGTTATTTGCTCCATTTGTATCCCTCGACAGGATGGGAAGACATTTTCAAACCTGCGTTTGGTTGCTAGTTACCATCTGGCAATGCCAATCGCTACATAAGGCTTCGACTAAAAGGCGTAAAAATCGACCACAACGATTGAACTAACTATGATCCAACAACTCGGAAATAAGGCATGTTATTTAGATCGAATAAATCCTAAAAACACATCTTGCTTTGTGGGATATTGTAGACGTGTTGGTTTAACTTGCAACTGATACTGTCTATGTGATAGATGGATATGTAATTATTATTGATGGCGGACGCAGAACGCGATAGGGTATCTCGGTCGGACTATACTATGCTTGCAGATGAATATGAGTTATCAGGACTGACCGGAGGCTCACGCTTTCACGATAGCTATCATTTGTATGATACATTTGGAACTTAGGATAAAGAGACATTATGACAGATGTCGTCATTGTCAATGCGGTATGAACACCTGTGGGTAAAACTCGCGGGGCATTGTCGGATGTACGCCCGGATGATCTGGCAGGCATGGTTATTCTCGAGGCAGTTCATAGCGCAGATTGCTCCAAGTCTCATTGAAGAAGTGTACATGGGATGCACTAATCAAGCCGGAGAAGACAACCGGAATATGGCGAGGATGTATTGTTGCTGGCTGATTTACCTACATCAATCGCTAATGTGCGAGTGGTCTTAACACGGTTAATCAAGCCGCACACGATTCAGTGTGATGAAGTCGATGTGTTTGTCTCTGGTGGCGTCAAAAGCATGACGCGCGCCTTATTCCATCCCGAAGAACAGCATTGGATTTGGTCCATCGGGCACATATCACAGGTTACGATACAACCTTTGGTTGCCGCTTTCCCAATCCCAAAATACAAACCCTGTTTCCGTTGGAAGCGATGGATAAAACCGCAGAAAATCTTTATTACATGAATTGTGCAGTGCAAATCGAAGGGGGTCGCATTACCCGTACGGAGCAAGATCGTTTTACTCTCCAAAGTCAGTAACGGGCAATTGATGCGATTAATAATTGTTGGTTCGATCAAGAGATTATGTCTGTGACCATTCCCCAACGCAAAGGCGATTCCATTGTAGTCGATACTCATGAGCATCCCTTTTACCGCAAAACAGAACAAGATTTTGAAGTGGCGACCTCCATGGAAAAACTTGGTAAACTCCGCGCTGTATTCCGCAAGGGTGGCACAGTTACGGCTGGGAACTCTAGTGTCTTGAACGACGGTGCCTGTGCGCTGTACTGATGTCTGAAAAAAGCCAAGGCGTTGGGTATTCAACCCCTTGCACAATGATCGAGCCCTCCTAAAGGTATAGACCCACGTGTAATAGGTCTGGGTCCGGTGCGGGCTACACAAAAAGTCCTCGAACGCAATGGCTTGACGATAGCCGATATTGACCTTGTTGAACTCAACGAAGCGTTTGCAGTCCAGTCTATAGCTGTGATGCGTGAGCTGGGATTGAGTGACACTATCACCAATGTTCATGGTAGCACGATTGCATTAGGGCATCCCCTTGGTATGTCTGGCGCACGAATCCAGATAACACTCATTTATGCGAGGCATCGTTTGGCTGATGAAGTACAAGGGATGCGCTACGGTCTGGCGACGTTGTGCGTTGGTATGGGTCAGGGTGAGTCTAGCTTGATTGAGTTGGTGCGTTAGGGACGATTAAGAAACAGATTTATAACACACTGAGTTAGGTGTCAGCATTTGATAATTTAAAGATAAGTGCAATCTACACTCAAAATCTTGATGTCCATCTGTTCGTAGCGTCTTTCAGCTATTGTTGCTGATTTGATTTAGTCTTTTAGGCTGATTACAATTGAGCAACACATTGTGAGATATTGATAAAGGAGCAATCATGGCTGAGCATTATTTAGATGATTCTACGGTGCATGCGTTCTGGGATAATTCCTATCCGGCAAGAGTCGAAATTGAAGCGGGTGACACGGTCATCTTTGAATGTCGTG
>JANQRM010000348.1 GCA_028284565.1 Anaerolineae bacterium
AAGGCGATATCGAGAGGCTTTTGGGGAAGTTGTGTGAGACCATAGAAACCCAACGCACCCATCATAATCATCGGCGGGAAGAGCATGGTCATCAAGCGAGTTTGCATATTTAACGAGAAGAGAGAAGCCATCACCATCCAGAAGAGGAGCATAGGGAGCGCAAAGATGAACGCATCCCGCGCTAGGTTCCGACTCGGTAGGACATGCCAGACAAAGATTAATAGGAAAGGCGCGGTTAATAACCAAACGCCTGTTGTAAATGCATAGCCTCCGCCACGCTCAACACCAAAGATGGTCGCGGCAATCGGGATAAGTGGGATTTGCCAGAGTTCCCCTTGCGATATCAAGCCAGAGTCCGGGTCGTTGAAGAAGGTAGCGCGGGTGTCATCCCAATTCACCCCATCCAATACAAAAGGATAGACTGGATTTTCATAGAGCAAAGTACCTTTCGCCATCCACGGCAAGAACACGACAAAGGCAACCCCGCCCATGATGACACCGGACCGTATGAGACCCAGTAACGTTGGTTTATTGAGAAGAATCACCCCCACTGCAGAGACCAAGAGCAAGCCTGAGGGGTATTTGACTCCCATTGCCAAGCCGATTCCGATACCAGCCAAGAATAGCCAACGGTCATGACGTGCCTTCCGCCAATAGAGAATAGCAATCAATACGACTGCGCCGTATGCCAGCACAATTAAATCCACGTAGGAATAGCCCATAATCACCCAAATACTGAAGGAGGTCAGTGGAATAACAAGCGTTAGCCAACCCGTGGCAAGGTCGGTGTGACGACGGACGAAGCCTGCTAACGACAAAAAGCCCATCAACCCGACCCAGAGATGCACGGGTGCGATGACGGTATTCCGTCCGAAGAGAGAGACGGTGGTGCTATAGAGCATTTCACCATTTTGGGAGAGTCCGAGATAAAAGTTATCAGGTTGGACTTCAATGCGTCCTGCGTCCAAGTAGCGTTCAATGCCGACGAGATGATAGGCGAGTCCATCCCATGAATCGGGTGGCGCGAAGGCAAAGAGACCAGCACTAATCACGGCAAACCAGACAAACACTGCTAAAAGACGTGTCCAAGCAGTCGGTGGATGCGTGGCGATATGGAGAATCGTGCGGAAATCTCGTAACCAAACCTGCACATCACGGTAGGCAATCAATCCCCCAATGACCAAGCCACCCCATAAGAAGATCGTATTAAATAAACCGAGCAAGCCAAAAATAACTCCTAGCAAACTTTGCAGACCTAAACCCAGTAGACTCGCCATGGCAAATTGTTCAACGCGCGAATCGAAATCGAATTTCATCAGGCGGAGGAGGCGTGTCCCAATCCCACCCGATAACGTCACCAAGAGGAATAGGGTGAAACTAACAAGGGACAATCCACCGAGCGATTGCAAAAACTGAAGGTCAAAGGGCTTATGCACCCAGAAGTAACCAATCAGCAGGAAGATAACGCTCGCTTGTATCAAGATTGCGGTGATGAATTGTCGCATTGCAGTGCCTTCGTCATGAATCAGTACCTCTTTGATTATAGCCAATTACACGGGCAGGAAACGTTAGGGTTCAGATGAGTGAGGACTTACATTTAAGTTGACACTTATATAAGTGCGTGCTAAAATGAAAGCATGTTAGATAAGATTTGTCTTGCCCTTGTAGACAGTAATCGTCGTCAAATTTTGACTATCATTGGGACAGGGGAAGTATCGGCAGGGGAAATTGCCGAGCAATTCCGTATCTCGCAACCTGCGATTTCTCAGCATTTGCGCGTCTTGTTGGATGCTGATCTCGTAGCAGTCCGACGACAAGGCAAGCAACGGTTATATCGTGTCCATGCAAGGGGCTTTGATGCGTTGCGGAGCTATATCAATCAGTTTTGGGACTCTCAGTTGGACACCTTAAAGATGGCAGCAGAGGCGGAAGCGCGCGAAGGAACGTCGGATGGCGACAACGAACCTCTATCGTCGTGAGGTGCTGATTCAGGCATCGCCAGCAATTGTGTATGCCTTCTTTACTGAAGCCGATAAGCTCCTCAAATGGAAGGGCATTTCTGCGGAGTTGGAGTTTCGGGTTGGTGGCAGTTATCGCTTGACGATTGAAGCAGGGCGTATCGCCAAAGGGTCGTATCTAGCAATTGAGTCACCCACACACTTGCGCTTTTCATGGGGCTGGGAAGGGGATGAGTCCCTGCCACCGGGAGCAAGTATGGTCACGATTGATTTGCAATCAAAGGATGTGGGAACCTTGCTCACGCTCCGCCATGATGGACTGACGGACGGACAATTGCTATTTCAGTCACAAGGTTGGGAACATTATCTGCCTCGCTTAAAAGAGGCAATCGAATCATCAACTTAAAGGAGACACACATGAATTTGTCACAGATTACAGTGAATGTGAATGATATGGATACTGCCGTCGATTTTTATGAAGGCAAGTTGGGCTTTCAGGTGCTGACACGCGCCCATACCCCGCATGTGGTTGTGTTACAGACCAGTGCCTGTCCCTTGGTGTTGCGCCGAGTAGAGATGAATCAACCCAATGACGCAACCCACGTGGTTATTGCCTTTGATACGGATGCCATTGATGATGAATTCGCCCGACTCAAGTCCGCTGGAGTGGAACTCCTACAAGATGAACCATCACCCTTCCCCGCCGGACGAATGCTGTCCTTCCGTGACCCATCGGGCAATGTGTTTGAGATGATTGAACGCAAGAATTAGCCAAAACTCTCTTCACGGATGAGGTCGCGCCCAAGTTCAATGACGGTCTCAGCCAGCAGGTCAAAGTCGGCATAAGTACTGCGGTGGTTGACATTTGCCATGCGTAAGGAGTATTTGCCGTTGATGGTGCTGTTGGAGACAATGGCAACCCCGCCCTCTTGTAGGCGTAAGAGCAACTCTGTATTAAGGGCGTTGAGTGCGTCGTTATCCAAGCCTTCTCGTACATAACGGAAGCAGACGATATTCAATGGGACAGGAGCCGTCTGTTCTAATTCGGGCGATACATCAACCAGCTGGGCAAAATAACGGGCTTGCTCGACATTCATATGGATGACTTCGCCGTGTTGGAGTGTGCCATGCGCTTTGAGAGACATCCACACCTTGAGCGCACGGAAATTGCGGGAGAGTTGAATACCATAATCACTGAGCCATGTCGTTGCTCCGGCAGGACCTCGTGAACTGTGTGTTAGATAATCCGCCGTGTTGTTAAAGGCGCGGTAATGGTCATCACCACGTTTGACAAGGACACATGCCGCCTCAAAGGGGACAGAGAGCCACTTGTGCATATCAAAGGCAATGGAATCGGCACGTTCTGTTCCGGCAATCAGGGGTTGGAGTTCGGGAGATAACGCAACTATCGCGCCAAACGCCCCATCGACATGAAACCAAAGTTTATATGCTTCACAGATGTCGGCAATGGCATGGAAATCATCGAATGCACCAGTCTTCACTGTCCCAGCCGTCCCCACCACACAAAATGGCACATAACCCTTAGCGATGTCTTCTTCAATCGCTTGGTGCAGGGCATCTATTTCCATTTGATAATCATCATTAACTGGGATGTAGTGGACAGAATCGCTACCTAAGCCGAGTAATTCACTGTTCTTTTGATGACAGCTATGAACTTCCGTCGAAGCGTAGGTCATTAAGCGAGCGTGTCCATTTTGTAAGCCTGTTTTGCGAATATCGAAAGGTGCTTGCGTATTGCGCGCCACAGTCAAGCCGACGAGATTCGCCATTGATGCGCCACTGACCAGCACGCCACTCGCATCATCTGGAAAGTTCATAATTTGCTTGAACCAGTCCAACACCTGTAGTTCGACATGCAAGCCAGCACTATGACCACCTCCCATTTGCAAGCCCAAACCACCCGCTAGCATTTCGGCCAACATGCCTATGGGTGAGCCACTACCGACGACCCATCCCCAAAAGCGTGGATGAGCATTGCCCAAGGGATAGGGGAGGATGTTATCTTTGAAGGACTCATAGACTTCCGTTTGAGAGGTTGTGTCTTCTGGAAGGGGTTGTTGGAATGCCTCTTGCACAGCATCGGGTATTTCTTGCCAGATGGGTTGGTCACGGAGCGATTGGAGATGGTCCACCATATCATCCAACATCTGATGACCCAGTTGACGAAAGGCTTCCCAATCTTGGGGGTCGAGTGTCACTTCAGGCTTTTGTGTCATATGCGGTGCCGTCCTCAATTCTTATTCTGGGAAATTCAATCCTAGTCGATTCATTATATTAAAAAATAGTACATTCTTGCTCAATTTAGAAAAAACGAAAAAAGGACGTAGTTTACGGTCTACGTCCGAAGGTAAGGAAGGTTTCGTAGATGGTCGGATATCAGAGACCATTTCTACAACAAATTAAGGGATGCCCCACATGATTCTGAGGGCAAGCTTCATCTCTATAAACGATGGTGATTGTCGATATGTTCAAAAGTATCCCCAAAGATAAAGCGTCGTGCGCCTCCACTGATAAAGGTATGTGGGAAACCAATGTCGAAATCACTCGCTTCTTCTATTTCCGCTAATTGTTCTTCACTGAGTGTCCATTCCAGACATGCCAGATTATCTTCCAGTTGCGCCAAAGTCCGCGCGCCTAAGATAGGAATGATTTGTGCTTTGTTGTCTTGCTGACGCACCCAATTCACACAAACTTGGGCTTTACTGCGTCCGGTTTCTTCGGCTATTTTGGCGACTGCATCCACGAGTTTCTGCTCCGATTCAGAGACTTTCATGTTGTCTTTGTCAAAGCGAGTGGGTTCGTCATGGTCGGTGCTATATTTGCCCAACAACACCCCTTGTCCCAAAATCGCCCACGGCATGACAGCAATATCGAGTGAGCGCGCCATTGGAAGCAAGGCACGTTCCACATCGCGTCGAATCATGGAGTAAGGAACTTGCAAGCCCACGGGACGAGTCCAGCCGTATTGTTCCGCTTTAGCAACGGCATAGGAGACCACCCATGAGGGCGTATCGGAAAACGCGAAATAGAGAACCTTGCCCTGCCTCACGAGGTCATCCATCGCGCGGACAACTTCTTCAATGGGAGTCATCTGGTCCCACGCATGAACATAATAGAGGTCGATGTAATCCGTGTTCAGGCGTTTCAGGCTCGCTTCGACAGCTTGCACCATGTTCTTACGGCTGTTCCCATAGGCATTGGGCTGGAGTCCGGTGTCGGGTGTATTCAAGGTGTACTTGGTTGCAACTACAAAATGCTCACGGTCACGGGCGATGAATTCACCCACGTATTTTTCACTTGTCCCTTGCGTATAGAGATTAGCTGTATCGATAAAGTTCCCGCCAGCATCAGCAAAGACATCGAATTGCTTCTTACTTTCCTCGTGACTCGCGCCCCAGCCCCAATCTTCGCCGAAGGTCATCGTCCCCAAACAGAGTTCAGACACGCGCATTCCGCTATTGCCTAACAACTTATAACGCATAAAAAATCACTTTCTATGATGGTGTGGATTCAGGGTATTCGTCTGGATACCGCGCGTAAGTATACATCACGTCGGGTTCAATCCGCAGATACACCCCTTCGCCCCAATCGCGTGGACTGCTATCCAAATACTCCCGTTGAATCGCCTCCAAATCGGCAAAATAAGCATGGTTCTCGCGCAAGATACTGGCTGTTCCATGAATAATGACCGCAACGTCATTCTGGCAATAATAATTCAAACTCACGGCTGGATTGTTCGTCAACATCTTCGTTCTGGCGGCATTGGCAACTGTCGGAATATAGAAGCGTCCTCGATAAAAGACGGCGGCTGTCGGTGCGACGCGGGGTGCGCCCTTTTGCGTCACCGTCGCCACCGAGACTGTCTTGACATCGCAAAAATAACTAATCACTTGTTGAGCCGATAATGATTTGTCCGGCATTTCAAATGAACTTCGTAAGAAGTCACCGGCTTGTTCCATACTATTGGTTAAAAGAGTCTGTAAGTCCTGTATATCATGATGAGTTTCTTTCATGCCCTCGTCTCAACTCTCCATTTTCCCGTTTTACCCACTTATGCAGATTTATGGGTAATTAATCTTATTGTAGAATATAAATTCGATTCTGGCAAGAGTCCATTGGTCAACATTGGACTGTACTAAAGGACAGTGACCCTTTCTCGGCTTACGAATTGGCTTGCAAATAAGGAGTTATATCATGGAAACTTGAGTCCCCTACTTCAGAGAATGATTTATGATTTAGGTGTATAATATTAAAGTGTTTCAAATTGAACTAATAAAAGAGAGCAAGATGCCTTCTCAAACCGATGACTTCTTTGATTCTAAAGATAATCATCCTTGGTCAAGGATAAAGGATCGAATCTTAGGTTCATATATGTCCCCATATACTGCAAAGATAGTTACAAAGGGTTATCCTTTACTATATATTGATGCCTTTGCAGGTCCCGGAAAGACACAAGATGGAGAGGCAGGTTCACCATTAATCATTTGTCAAGCGGCAGAAAAATATGCCAAAGGTAACTATAAAGCAATCTTCATTAACAACGAAAAACGGTATCATGATGAACTAAGTGGTATTCTGCAACATGGAGGATACACGCCACATGCGCAAGCCATATTTGGCGATAGTTTGGAGATTCTCCAAGCACAGCATCCACGCCTACTAACCGAATCTGTGTTTTTATATATTGATCCTTTTGGTTTGAATGTTGAGTTTAATATCCTTGAACCATTCCTTAGTCGGAATCGTAAATATTCAACAGAGATTTTTATCAACTTACACATGCCAATTATTCATAGGTTAGCAGGGAGAAATTCTATAGAGAGCGGAAAATTTGATGAAGAATTAATACAACAACGTCATGATAAGCTCACACGAACTCTTGGAGGTGATTATTGGAAAGGTGTGTTATTGAGTAATGCGACTTTGGACACAAAAGAACGAGAACACTTAATAGTTGAGGGTTATATGAGACAACTTTCAAACACAAATTATCTGACCTACACAGGAGCTTGCCCTGTCCGCGCTAAAAAAGAGAGTGCAACGAAGTACTATATGATTTTTGCTTCGTCTCATCCTGATGCTTTGACTATATTGAATGATAATATGTGCAAAGCATTCAACAAGTATATGCATGATGAAGACGTTAAAAACACCATGTTTGCCAACTACAGTTGGGAATATTGGAGAGATTCAAGTAATTTAGAAAAAATCATTATTGAATATGTAGAGAAATATCCTAAACATTCTCGATTAGACTTATGGAGAAGGATAATTAAAGATAATTTTATGATATTTCTTGCTAAAGAGTATCGCGCAGCTGTAACTCGGTTAGTCAATACAGGTAAAATAATCTGTACGACACCTATTGGCTCCCCCAAGCGAAAAACTAAGCGATTAAATAAGGATTGTATTCTCGAGCCAAATGATACACCTAAAAACCAACCATTGCTTTAGAAAATACTTCAGGAAAATCATCCCGCCAATCGTGCCAATCCAAGTTACCTTTGAAGAACACAGGGATATTCTGCTTATCCAAAATATTGAGCAAACCTTGAACCCACTCTGGTTCAGGTTGATAAATCTGGCGACCATTCGATGCCGCGCCAATAATTGCCCATTCAAAGGGTAATTGCTCATTTTTAGTTAACCACGCTTCAAAAATCTCAGCCACATCAAACCAAAGAGGTTCAATGCTCATAAATCGAATGGAGGCTTGAACTTTGGTCATTTGACGGAGATAGGCAAGTAAAGCCCGTTTGCCCCCTTCAACTTTCATCAAGTGTCCAGCAGGCAAGCTAACACCAACCCAAACATTATTGGGAAAAGGATTGAACTCTGGCAGGCGAATCGGATATTTACTGAGCGTTTGGAAGGTATGCCAATCCGCATTTCGCATCGTGTCAATCACTTGTTGAATTTGCTCACTTGGAACCCAATGCCCAAACAAATCTGCCATACTACCGACAAAAATACCTGCAGGTTCCTTTAATTTTAATGGCGCATTGAGTTGATGAGGTCTCCAATAGTGTTCTTCAAAACCTTCTGAATACGTTGAACTAAATCGTTCTGCAATGGTTTTTGCATAGCATTCAACAACCGTGCCATCAGGCATTTTCCATGTACAACCATGCAGACAACCGCCCGTTGGATTCCATGTGTAACCCGGTAACTCGTTGACTTCCCCATCAATAATTTGTCGAATGCGCGTCCACTCAATCCCTTTAGGTGACTTTTGCTTGTTCATGAGTGTTATCCTTATGTTTTTATATAGTATAGAACAAATGTCCAACTATAACAAGATTCATACTATACTACATGAAATTTTGCACAATCGAAAATGAGTTTTGCTCCATTGAACCATTCTCTGTACACTAAAAGAAAAAGCTAAGGAGTGATAATGTCTGAGCAACCTGTCCGAGATGAAGCCGAAGCTGTGGATAACCTCAATGTGAATCAAGTCATTGATAATCTGGGTGGGACATTGGGTGACCAGATGAAGGAAAGCATGAAGCAACAGATGAAGAGTTCAGGGCAATATACCCTGATTTCGACCCTCGTGAATATCCTACCCCTCTCCCATTATCGCAAAAATCGGATGCGTCATGCCATCCAGCGTAAAATCAATGGAGAAGATGTTGGCTTGCTTGAAATTGTTCTGGGAGAACGCTTCGGCATTGGTTTTATCATTCGATTGGTGATTGGCATTATTGGCGCAATCATTGGACTTATCTTGATTTCCCGCGTGGGCATCCCCGGCTAGCATCACAGGGCAAGCGTAGGCTCACAATTATCAGACAGTTTGCTACAATATCGGCATGAAATGGTGTCGATGGTGTTTTTTGCTTGCTTGTTTTTGCCTCGTGCCGATGGGGGTCTTTGCCCAAGATATTCCATCGGATTTATTCGCACGGGTGAATAGCCTACGGACAAGTCAAGGACTGTCATCATATTCGCGCAATGGGAGTTTGAATGCGGCGGCACAAAATCATGCCCGTTGGATGGTTGATACCGGACAAGTCAGCCACACACAATCCAACGGCAGTAGTCCGCGTGACCGTGCAAGAGCAGCGGGTTATTCCTCCACATGGGTCAGTGAAAATATATACATGGGTCCCATCGCGGGTATCAATGACGCATGGAACTTCTGGCTGAATTCCCCCATTCACTATGCTGGATTGACCAGCCCAAATTATGACCAAATCGGAATCGGCTTTGCGAATGGTCCCAATGGGAATGCCTTTGTGTTGGTCTTTGGTAATTCATCAGGAAGAGTGGCAGTTCCGCCGAGTAATAACAACGGTGTAGCAGCCGATGAAGAATCCACGATTCCACAGCAACCACCCTATGTTGTGGGGATTGATGCACGCGGGTATATCATGCATGAACTCCAACCCGGACACACCCTCGGCGATGTCGCGTTAATATATGGCTATTCGTGGGACATTATCCCCGAAATCCTCGCTGTGAATGAATTGACTGAAGATGATATTCGTGTCCTTGAAATTGGGAGCGTGATACTCGTTCCGCCACAAGCAGGGACCTATACACCAACGCCTGTCTCAGCGACCAAGACTCCCACACCAGAACCAACGAACATACCGATAGCGATGAATACACCTGCCATATCCCGGACACCGAACCCACCAACATCCGTCCCTACGCAGATACCCAGTCCAACTGTGGAGATGGTCGTCCGAGTCATTCCAACGACGACACCGATACCGACAGCGACTCCCGTTGTTGAGGAGACACCGCCTCCGCCGATAGATAATCGCTCGCCTATCTTATTTATTGCACTGGCTGTTCAAGTCGGCATCTTGGGCGCAGCGACAGTCGAATTCATCCGACGAATGCGCCGTTGATGGCATCACAAGCACAACTCTTTCAACGGCTACAACAACGTCATCCACCAGAATTACAACGCGACACAGCTCTCGAATTGCTGTCGGTCACGAACAAACGCCAATACATTGATCGCCTTCTGACGGTTCTCTCACGTGATGAAGTCAAAGCGACTCTCGATGATTCGCAGCGACAAGTCTTGCGAGAGAAAGCCCTCTACTATTTTGAGCATTTCAACAAAGATAAAGCAGGCTTGATTCGGGAGCAATTGGTGCGTTTGCTAGCACAGATTGGCAACCCGAATGATGAGGATGTCTATCTGTTAGCGGTGAATACCTACTTCGCTCAACCCGTCACGGATGTCACACAGAATTGTCGGGCGGCGGGCTTAATTGGCTTGGTGACAACGAGTGATACGCTAGCAGGGTTGTATGCAACGAAGTTGTTGGGCGAAGCCGACACCTCCGATTTGAATGGCGAGCCCTCCTTGACTGCCTTATCCGTCTTATCCACACGCGGGTATATCCTGCCGATCTATCAGTTTTTACTTCGACAAGGAGAGGCGTTTATCCTCAGTCGGAAAGCGGAAGTCGTCGGTAAAGCTCTGGAATTATTGGATAAGGACTTTCCAGACACATTATATCGCGCACTCGCCGAGCAATTTATCCCCTTGGATGTCCCAATTGTCAGTGCGGGACTCGTGAACTATATCACCCAGTACCGTCGGGAATCCCTCTATGATTTGCTGGATCGAATGCTTAATGAAACAAGGGATGTCGATTTTCATAAATACATCTTGATAATATTAGCAACCGCGCGGGATGACCAACTCACGGACCGTCTCATTCAATTGGCAAAAGTAACGCCCCTGAAGCATATCCCTAATTATCTGGATGCCCTCGATTTGACTCATCATCCAGAGCATGATGCGTTGATAACCATGTTGGAAAAACGCGACTAAATGGTATTCTCTATCTATTGAACCGATTAACCAAGCAACTAGGTATAGCCATGACGAATGACCAACAGAATATCATTCTGGTGATGAATGACGATCTCGCAGAATGGGCATTGGGTTGTTATGGCAATCCAGAAATCCAGACCCCAGCGATAGATTATCTGGCGACGACAGGTGTGCAGATGTTAAATGCCTTTACGCCAACACCGGTTTGTTCACCAGCGCGTGCGTGTTGCTTAACCGGACGACTGGCTTCACAACATGGCATTCATGATTACTTAGCCTCAAATGACCCAGAGATTCATCGTTATCCGTGGCTACAAGATGAAGTCACTCTGGCTCAATTACTTTCGCAGGCAGGGTATCAAACCGCACATTTTGGCAAATGGCACTTGGGCAACGATAGCCAGCCAAATCTCGGCTTCGACTATTGGTTCAGCGGTGTGGGTGATTATCCAGTCGAACATGGTGGAGCGCATCGTTTTAGCATCAATGGCGACATCCAAACGCTCCCCGGTCATCGGACG
>JANQRM010000358.1 GCA_028284565.1 Anaerolineae bacterium
CGCCTCAGCGGTGTCTTGCCATGGCAATGCCCGTGCGGTAATGTCAAATCCAGCCGCATTCAATTGCTCGATGGCATCTTGTGTTGCGCCAGAGAAATCTGCGAATTCTGCTGGGAATTTCCATTCCGCAGATAGCGTGACACCTTCACCATCTTCCCACACACCATCAGCATTCAAGCTGAAGCCCGCACTTTCTAAGATCGAGGCGGCGCGGTCTAGGTCGAATGCATAGCGATCCAGTTGGTCGATGGCTTCTTGCGTGAGCATGGTGGGGACGTTGGAGTCGATGATACCAGCCATATATTCTGTACCTGTTGCACCGAATCCGTTGGTGATGAAGGCATTTTGGCTACGTTCAATCGACAGTGCCGCCGCTTGACGCACTTCCGTCACATTCCATGGATAGAGGGAATGGTTGAAGAGCATCGCGGGACCATACCCGCGTGAGAGGGTGACGTTATCAATGCCTTCGTTGAGGAAGGTTTCAACAGTCGATGGTGGATAGACATTGGTGGAGTGTGCAATTTCACCACTTAGAACCAGCGGAGTTGTCGCATCCGTTTCACCAGCCCACAACACAATATCCCCGAATTGAACATCATCGGAGAAGAGGCTATTCGGTTGCCAATGCAAGGTCAAGAAGGAGTCGTTCACATCATCTGCTGAATAAGAGTAGGGTCCGGATGCAACTAAGGTGTCAGGTCGGAATTCGGTAATGGCAGTGCGAACTGCTGTCCATTCATCTGATTCGGAGTCAACGCCACTGGCAATGACTTCAAGGGCTTGGCTAGCGAGTTCACCATACACCGAGTCGGCAACAATGAATTCCTTCAGAATCAACAATTCAGCAAGGCGCGAGGGTTGGTCGATGAAATGGAAGCGCACGGTATGGTCGTCAACGGCTTCGACTTCATCAATCTCGTTGAATTGACTCCAACCCATAATCTGTCCTAATGCGTAGGTTGTGATGACATCTTGTGAAGTCACTGGCGATCCATCACTCCATAGGGCATCTTCATTGATGTGAATCCAATAGGCAGAATTATCATCCGTGAATCCCCAGTCGTCTGCGAGCAAGGAGACATATTCATCTGTTGCCCACAAGTAGAAAGCAGGTGTCAATTCGACCAAACCACGATAGACATTCCCCAAGTTCGAGCCGGGACCGCCCGTTGCAAATCCATTAAAGTGATGATCCGGTGGAAGGGTGTAGGGCCATGTCCCGAACCATGTTCCATCAGGGGCTTCCATATCTTGTGCGCCCAAGGGCATGACGCTTATCATCATGACCAGAATGAGCAGAAGGTAGAGCAGGCGTTTCATAAATAGTTCCTCCAAAAAAGTAGAAAACGAAATTTGATTCGGGTCTATATGTATACTCTCTTGTCCTCAATTTAAGAACAAAAGATAGAGTGGTATAGTGCGGTATAGACCACTGATTGTTGACTATAACGCAACTGAGATTGAAATGCAATAATGTCAAAGACCAATTGTGTGGATAATAAAAAAGCGATAAACATAGGGTAAGCATCTGCTGACAATCGTTTCAATCACCCTAAAAATCGAATATACTAGGACATAAGACCGTAAAAAAGTAAAGGAAAACCCAATGCGAATGCTAAAACGAAGTCTTTTACTTGGCATTATGATGATATTTTTCATTGGAGTCCAAGCACTTATCGTCCTGAACGCCCAAGAAGAATGTGCCACACTTGCCCAAAATACCTTAGCCGATTTGTCGGATGCTTGTGGCGATTTTGGAGCAAGTAGCATGTGCTGGGTAGGGGAATCGCCCCAAATCGAGAGCATGAGTGACCTCAACGACTTAACCACCATGACCAGTGATGACGTGATGGGCAGTGCGGTTTTGCATGTCCCCGCCAACGTGCCACTCGCTTCATCCGATATTGGTTTAATCTATGTCATGATTGGCGATGTCATGATTGAGAACTTGGTGGATGCGGATAGTGCCTTCACCCCTGCGGAAGCCGTGAATGTCACCGTCATCGTCGGCTCGAATGTCCGTAGTCGTCCCTCAACGGATGGGCGCATTATCATCGGCGTTGTACCGGGGACGGAACTATCGGCAGATGGCGTGAGTACCGACCAAGCATGGTTGCGAGTGCTTCATGAAGAAGGCACGGGCTGGATTAGTCGTCAATTGGTCACCCCTGTCGATGGTGATTTAAGTACGCTTCCCGTCATAGGCGCGAATACCCAAACCCTCATGCAGAACTTCGTTTTGACCTCTATGCCGAGTGACTCCGCTTGTGGCAGTGTCATTCCGTCGATGTTGCTGGTGCAATCCCCAACGATGTTGACGCAACAATCACCGTCAATGGCAAGGAACTTCGTTTTAATGACACGATTGCGATTGCGATTATCGACAACCGTATGCATGTGTTCTCATTAGGTGGCGGGTTGACTAGCGATGGCATCCAAATTGGACCCGGCTTCACCATGTCGATTGCGTTGAATGGAACGACTGCCGACGGTTTCTGGGAAAATGTTCGCGCCATTACCCAAGATGAACGCTTTAACCTGACCCTGCTCGAACTCATCTCGCCCGACTTACTCCATTCAGCAGTCCAAGTCCCAACCCAAGAGGAAATCGTCGCGCTGTTACAAGGGTTGAGTTCGCCGGGTGGCTCGACCTCGTTTAATAGTAGTGTCGATTGCTCTGGCTTCATCCCGACCTCGCCCTTGTCCGCTGTGCAAGCGGGACCCCAACCCTTCTATTGGGATGCCGCGCCGGGTGCGTCGCAATATGTGGTGAATGTCTGGGATGTGAATGGCGAGTTCTTGGGGAATCTAACCATCGACTCCTTCACCACAACCCTCAATGTCGATGCCAATGCTTTGTCTGGCGGACGACAAAATGTGGCATGGAGCGTGGATGCACTTGCCGATGGTGAACTCGCATGTTCAACCGCGCGCGTGAATATCCAAATCCTACCGAGTGCCAATGTCGGTGTGGAAGATAATAGTGGTGGCAATACCAATCCGGCTCCCCAACCAACGGCTTGTGCATGGGGCAGTTGCTAAACCTCAGGAAACATCCGAAAGGGTAGGCGCATGTCTGCCCTTTTTTGATTCCCTTAAGTTGAGTGTGTTTCATTGGTGACCGAGTGATAAGGGCTTAATCCTTGAACTTTGAACAGTTATTGGAGATTGTCCATGAGTTATCTGTGGATGAATTACTCCGACTGCAAGAAGCCATTACCAATAAACTAAAATACGAACTTCAGCCATCTAGCACTAAAATCGGTGTGTTTCGTGATATTCATGGCGACTTGGAAGGCTTTCAACGTGCTTTGTCGATATTTGAACGTGAAGGGGTGACACAAATTCTGTGTACAGGCGATGTATCAGATCGTGGCTCCGATGCGGATAAAATTGTCCAACTGATGCAACAACATTCAATCATCAGCATTGCAGGTAATCATGACCGCACGATTGTTGAATATCAAGACAAGCATCGAGAGACTGACAACCCAGAACGTCTGAAAGAATTAGGGCGGATTGTATCGGATGAAACTGTTGAATTTCTGATTGCACTACCCGAATCAAAAGCAGTCACCATAGATGATTGGCGTATCTTAATCGCACATGGAACGCCATGGTCAGATGTCATGAGTTTGTTTCCTGATAGCCGCCAAGCCATTTATGACCGCGTGTATCGTGAGAATCATGAACATGCCGACGTGATTATTTTAGGGCATTCGCACAAGCCCATGTGGATAAAGATGAACGACCTCTGGATAATTAATCCGGGTTCGGTGTATGGGGTGACCGCACGCGATAGTTATACCTGTGGCGTTCTAGAGTTACCGAGCTTCAACTTTGCTGTCTATAACCTGGAAGATGGACAGCCCATTGATTTGTCCTTGATTGAGAGGTAATCAATAGCTTGTTGATTTCTCCAATTCCTTGACTCTCAATGCCAATCTATTGTATAATTTAGAACTTAAGTTCTATGATTTGAATTAGGAATTTGCCAAGCAACATATTTAAATCAAAAACAAACCCAATCCTTACTTATCAACGGAGTGATGGCAACAAACGGCAACAACCGCCTGCTCACTTGCCGAAAAATAGTTTGCATTGCCGGCAATAAAAACTGAATCCAACATTCACAAACCGAATCCAAACGAATTCATCTCAACAGGTCTCATCTAAGCAAAAGTCCGTTACAATACCATGAGCGATTGGTTGGATACAAAAGGTTTGATGAACAGATGACTTCAATAGAACAACAAGTCGGGCAGATGATGATGGTCGGTTTTCATGGACTGACCGCACCCGATTACATTTTAGATTGGCTGCGGGAAGGGCGTATTGCAGGAGTAATCTTGTTCGCGCGGAACATCGACAACCCCGAACAAGTTGCCCAGCTCACTCAGCAGATTCACGACAATGCCATCTATCCCGCAATTGTTGCGATTGATCAAGAGGGCGGGACGGTCTCTCGAATGCGAGAAGGCTTTACCGAGAGTCCGAGTGCGATGGCGTTGGCTAGTTCACAAAATGGCGATTACACCGCGCCGATGATGCAAGTCTTAGGTGACGAGATGCGTGTGTTGGGAATCAACTGGACCTATGCTCCCGTTTGCGACATCACCTACAACCGCGACAATCCGACGGTGGGGACACGCTCATTCGGCTCGGATGCAGAGACAGTCTCCCAGTATGTTGCCGAAGCGGTCAAGGGATTCCAAGCAGGGGGTGTCGCCGCCTGTGCCAAGCACTTTCCCGGCTTGGGTGATACTGCGATTGACACCCATCTTGCATTGGCACGGCTAGATGTTCCAGTGGAGCATTTGCTGGCGCATGATTTGTTGCCCTATCGCTCCGCCATTTCGGCGGATGTCGCAAGTGTGATGGTGACTCACACCGTCTTCACCCAACTCGACACAGAGTATCCGGCGACCTTATCACCCGTGATTGTCAAGCAACTCTTGCGGGATGAGCTGGGTTTTGATGGCATCGTCGTCACGGACTGCATGGAGATGCGGGCAGTAAGTGATAACTTCGGGGTCGGGGAGTCGGCTGTCTTATCTGTATTGGGCGACCATGACTTCATTTTGTTCTCGCATACTCGTGAGATGCAAGCGCAAGCTTATGATGCCGTGTGTGAGGCGGTGAAATCGGGACGTATTCCTCAAAGTCGCATTGATGATGCCTTGCGTCGGATAGAGACATTCCGAGAACGCTTCAAAGTCGAGCAAATCGACACGGCGACTATCCGCAATGATGAGCATTTGGATATCGCCGGACAAGCCGGACAAGCCGGAGTTGTGTTAGTCAAACACAATAAGTCCCTGCCGATTCAACCTCAAGCCGGACAACAAGTCGCGCTTATCGAATTTGCTTCCTATTTGGATAGTGATGTCGTGGAAAGCGGAGGGCAAACCGGACTCGGACAAGCTATCCAATCACAACAGCCCGATGTACAGACACTTGCTCTGTCGAATCACAACTTGTCGGAGGACATTATCGAACAAGCCAAAACCCTCGCGGCAGAATCCCATATTTTGGTGTTGGCGACACGCAATGCTCATCTTATGGAATCACAAGCGGAACTCGCCCAGCAACTGATCGACGAAGCGACGAATACAATTTTATTGTGCCTGCGGAATCCTTATGATGCTGAGATTTTCCCGTCTGCAGAAACCATCCTCTGCACGAATGGGGATAGTGCGCCGTCCATTCAAGCGACAGTGGATGCCTTGATGGGACGCTTCACCCCGTCTGGAAAGTTGCCGATAGATTTGGCATGACCGACCCGATTCCAGATAACAGCCATCGTCTGGCGTATCTGTTAGGGATCATCTTACATCCCTTCTTCGTGTTCATCCCAACCACCTTGATTGCCATTGGCTGGGAGAATGTCCATTGGGTTGTGGTTATTCTGGTGGTATTTGTCGCACCGATTGGTCTTACGATTGGGCTGCTATATCGACACGGACGCTTTGCCTATCAGCGGGATTCGCGCACACCCATTTATGTTGTGGGAATCATCAGTCTCTTTATCGTGATTGGCTTGGCATTCGCTTTCGACGCACCCCTACCCCTCATCTCTGCATTCTTTACGGTAATTGTCTGGTCGGCGATTCAACTGCTCGTCAATCGCTATATCACCAAAGCCTCTATTCACGTCTCGGTGGCGACCATCTGCTTAACTGGCTTGGTCTTGCTCGGGCATATTGATACACTGCTAGAATTTATCTTATCTGGGTTAATCATCATTGCCGTCGGCTGGGCGCGTATGACCACCAAGAATCATACACGAGAGCAGGTTATTGTTGGCTTCCTAACTGGATTGGCATCTACCCTAATTGTTGCGCCATTCTTCATGAGATGAGTTGTGGAGGTTCGTAAATGAGTGATACAGATGCGAGCGTGGGATTAGTCGTTTCGCTTGTCACGATGATACCCTTGATTGTCATTGGGATGGTTGTTTTTTGGAAAACGAAATCGAGGCACATCTCTGCATGGGGGACTCCATTTGGCGCAGTCGTGATGATGGTTTTTGGCATCGGTCTAATCGGATTCTTCCTTTTGCATCTTCTATTTTAACCCTAACCATTCGTTGAGTTGATGGATTCTTCCAAGCACGTTATTGTTTTGTCGGACAAATAAGGAGTTATCTATGAAAGTTGCCATCATTGGAGCTGGCGCAGTCGGCAGTAGTTTGGGGAAGAGTTTGGTCAACGCTGGTCATGAGGTGATGTTCAGTTCACGTACGCCCATGAGCGACCGCATACAATCCTTAATTACAAGTATTGGTGAACAAGCCTCTGCCGGAACGGTCTCTGAGACATTGAAATATAGTGATGTCGTTGCTATTGCCATGCAACCCACAGAGATTCCCTCCATGATACAGCAAGCCGGAGATTGGGTAGGGAAAACGGTTATCGACCTAAATAACGTCTTCGGCAACATTGCGCTTAACGGTCATAACTCCTTAGCGGAATATATTTCTCAATTGACAAGCGCGAAAGTGGTCAAAGCCTTCAACACGATTGGTGCTGAGCATTACCAAGACCCGACATTTGATGGACAATCCGCAACGATGTTCATCGCTGGCGATGATGAACCTGCGAAGCTCACAGTGAGTACACTCGCTTCTGATTTGGGGTTTGATGTGGTCGATATTGGCGAGCTTGACCAAGCCCATCGCCTTGAATCCTTAGCGGGTTTATGGGTGCATCTGGCGCGGTCTGGTCATGGACGCGATATTGCCTTTAAGTTAATCCGAAAATAGGACTGATTGATGCTCGAAAAACAATGGATGTATGTTGAACCCGAAAACGAAGAAGCTCCAGAACGTAAAGCCTCATGGTTAGAACTCTTCTATGATTTAGTCTATGTTGCGACAGCGATTCAGCTGGGCAATTTCCTCACAGAGGATGTCTCTGTTGGGGGATTTATACGCTTTATTGCGCTGTTTATCCCCATTTGGTGGTCATGGACAGGTTTGATGTTTTACGTCAATCGGTTTGTGATAGATGACGTGGTGCATCGAATACTTGTCTTTACACAGATTTTTGCGATTGCCTCATTAGCCATCAGTATTCCGGGTGCATTTGGCGATTTATATCAGCAGTTTGTGTTTGCCTATGTGGTGATACGCTTGGTGCTGGTGGCACTTTATATTCGCTCATGGCTGGCTGTGCCAGAAATTCGCCCACTGGTCAACGGCTATATCGTCGGTTTTATAGTTGGCGCAATTGTCTGGTTTATCTCTGCCTTCGTGCCTGAACCGATTAATTATGTCTTGTGGGCAGTTGGGTTGTGTATTGAATTAGGCGTACCCTTATTACCGAATATGGTCAAGTGGCAAGCAAAATTCCCACCTCATATCGAGCATGCATCTGAACGTGTTGGTATATTCATCATTATTGTTTTGGGTGAAGCCTTCATCAAAGTAATTGATGAAATCGCTGGTACATCATTTGATGTCGAATTGCTCATTGTCGGTGGTTTCGCCTTTGCAGTTTCATTTGGCATGTGGTGGCTGTATTTTGATGATATTGCTGGTGCGGATGTCAGTGCCACAGGTGTTGCGCCTTATGTGTGGATATACTCGCATCTGCCGATTACGATTGGTATCACGGCGTTTGGCGTCGCGGCCAAAAAGCTCCTGACTGAACCCGCTACTGAACCCCTGTTAGATAAGTACCGTTTATTGACCTGTGTTGCTCTAATAATCTTCCTCTTCTTTGTCGCAATTGTGGATGAAGTCACACATCGAGAAGAGGATGATGACACACCGGATAGTGCTGTCCGCGCGAATTGGCGATTTGTCTCGGCAGGGTTGATAGCGTTACTGGCTGTGTTCGGCGGTAGC
>JANQRM010000423.1 GCA_028284565.1 Anaerolineae bacterium
CCGCTCAACTGCGGTTTCGACTACTTGTGGACGACCATTGGCATCGGGTTCTGTGACATCATGATACAACTCGATGTTGGGGAAGTCGCGGAAGTGAGCATAGTAGTAGCCGTTCGATCGAACTGCGACACCCACTTTGACCTTTTTGTCTTGGAGTGCTTCCTCTGTACGATACTTATCGGCATCTTTACGACGTGCCACGATTTCTACTGAAGGATCCATAGTAAGGTAGTAGTTACCCAGCACCATGTCTTTCGACGGACCCACGACGGGTTGACCATCTGCTGGCTTCAGCAAGTTTTTGGTACTGAGCATTAAGGTACGCGCTTCTTCGACAGCTTTGTCGCTCAAGGGGACATGAACCGCCATCTGGTCGCCATCAAAGTCCGCATTGAAAGCTGAACAGACAAGCGGATGAATCTGAATGGCTTTGCCTTCAACCAATTGCGGTTCAAAGGCTTGGATACCCAAACGGTGTAGGGTGGGTGCGCGGTTCAGCAAGACTGGACGCTCTTGAATCACTTCTTCCAGTACTTCCCACACTTCGGGACGTTCACGTTCGATAATTCGCTTTGCACCCTTCACGTTGCTAGCGTAATTGTATTTCACCAAACGGCTGATGACGAAGGGACGATACAATTCGAGTGCCATCGTCTTGGGTAGACCGCATTGATGCAATTTCAAGCGCGGACCAATCACGATGACAGAACGTCCAGAATAGTCTACACGTTTACCGAGCAGATTCCGACGGAAGCGACCTTTCTTCCCTTTGAGCATGTCACTCAGGGATTTCAGTTCACGTCTTCCGCGTCGGCTGAGGGCTTTCCCGCGTTGGCTGTTATCAATCAAGCTGTCTACGGCTTCTTGCAACATCCGTTTCTCGTTGCGCACAATCACGTCCGGCGCACCAAGTTCGAGCAGGTGCTTGAGGCGATTGTTGCGGTTAATCACGCGACGATACAAGTCATTCAAATCACTGGTTGCGAAACGTCCACCATCTAACTGTACCATCGGGCGCAAGTCGGGTGGGATAACTGGCAACACCGTCAGGATCATCCATTCGGGATGGTTGCCTGTTTCTGTATCTCCAACTTGGGCTTCTTCGACCATGGAGCTTGCACTGGACAAGAAACTTTCGACCACTTGCAAGCGTTTGGTCGCTTTCTTACGACGTTGCTTTGATTTGGTTGTGCGAACTTCATGCCAGAGTTCTTTGGCGAGCTTTTCTAAATTCAGCCCTTGCAGGATGTCATAGAAGGCTTCTGCCCCCATGCCCGCTTGGAAGACGTTCCCATAGCGACTCTTGAGTTCACGATAGCGACTTTCTGATAAGAATTGGAGAACTGTCAGTTCTTTCAATTCATTCGTTTGCTTTTCTGCGCTTTGGCGAATCGCTTGTAGACGACGATCTAATTCGGACAATTGCTCATCCATTGCTGTGTTTACATCACTGTTTGTCCCATCAATCTCACCACTGAGTTGGGCAAGTTCAGTTTGTTGAGCGTCTTCAATTTCTGCTTGCAGTTCGCTCAGGTAGGTTTGAACTGAATTTTGAGTTTGGGTGATGTGGTCATTGGTGACCATCTCGCCTTTGGCAACAATCACCGCATCTGTCACATCAAAATTAATGTCCGATGATGCGGGTTGTCCTAATTGAGCTTCAATTCGGCTTTGAACTTCTTGCGCCGCTTTCATCACCTCGTCACTGAGCCGAGCAAGTTCTGCTTCAAAGTGATCTTGAATGGTTTTGGCACGTTCATCATATTCCGAAGCGAGTTCATCACGATTACCACGAATCTCGGACATCTGATCTTCCATGTCCCCGCCGAGTTCACGTTCACGCAGTTCAAGCTCTTTGCCAATCCGATCAATTGCTCGTTGACGTGCCTCTTCATCTACTACCGTGACGACATATTGTGCAAAATACAACACACGATCTAAGTTGCGACGGCTGATATCGAGCAAGAGACCTAAGTAACTCGGTACACGGCGCGTATACCATACATGAGCAACGGGGGCGGCGAGTTCGATGTGTCCCATCCGTTCCCGACGTACAGATGAACGGGTGACTTCGACACCGCATTTATCGCAGATGATTCCACGATAACGAATGTTTTTGTACTTCCCGCAATAGCATTGCCAATCGCGGGTGGGACCGAAAATCGCCTCACAGAACAGCCCATCTTTTTCTGGGCGGAGGCGACGATAGTTAATAGTTTCTGGCTTGGTGACTTCCCCGTAAGACCAATTGCGAATTTCCTCTGGGGATGCGAGGCTAATACGCAGTGCGCTGAAATCTTTTGCCTCCAAGGCATGACCTCCTCATGGCTAACGACGGATAGTAAGTCTAACTATGTTGGGTTCTACAGGTGTTCAGGATGTGTATCCTCTAAACGACGAAACAGCATCTGATTGATACATAAAATCAGTGCTGTCCAATGAATTGAGAATATGAATTTTGAATTTTCATAGACAAGAAATTATACCCACCTTGTCTGCTTATGTCAAGGAGGATTTATAAGAGGCTTATTGGAGTTATATTTACCCTATCACAAGCCAAGTCTGCTGTCAATTCATAGACGATGTGATGGGCGAAAAGTCCATCGGCATGTGGTTATTCTTGCGCTTCAATTTCGCCCAGAATTCTTTTCAGTTCATCTACAAAGTGCTGAGGGCTTAGTGGCTTGGCAAAATAGGCATTGAAGCCTGCTTTCATTGCATCATGGGCGACATCCACCGAATGATAGGCTGTCACCGCAATCACGGGTAGGTTTGCCGTTTCAGGATTTGACCGAATTTGTTCTAATGTTTCCCAGCCATCCATTTCTGGCATGGATAAGTCCGTAATCACTGCTGTTGGCGTAAGGTCGTCAAGGAGTTCAAGGCATTGTCTTCCATTTTGCACGACGTGAACTTCAATATCATAATGGTTGAGAATGGCAGAGGCGAGTTGCCAATCATCAAAGGTGTCTTCAACGATAATGATTGTCCAGTTGTTTGTGTTCAATTCAAGTCACTTTCTAGGCTAGTGTTTTTAAGATTTTCTGAATATCTGAGACGATGTTAGCTACCGAAAAAGGTTTTGGAATATAGCCATCGAATCCAGCATTCAGTACCTTTTCTTCATCGCCGACCATTGCGTGAGCCGTCAGTGCAATGACAGAAATGTGCTGAGTGGCTTCATTCATCCGTAACTGCTCAAACATATCCCAGCCGTTCATCTCTGGCATGGACAAATCTAATAGGATGAGGTTGGCATCGAACTGTTCGAGTACTGATAATCCTTCTCGCCCGTTTGTAGCGACACGTACATCCGCTCCATAAAATTTGAGTGCAGTTTCAGCCACTGCGAGATTATCGGGTTGATCATCTACCACCAGAACTTTCCAATCGTGTGGGTGAAACTTGTTCAATTTCAAGGGTATATCCATATTTGATAGTGTTGATTGTTGTTCGTTTGCTTTCATAACTTTCATCTTCCTATGCCACCTCGATGGTATTGTTGGCATATGCTTCTGCCTTTAGGGGTAGCGTAATTACAAATTGGCTTCCCTCACCTAAGGTGCTATTTACTCGAATATTCCCAGCCATTTCGAGGACGAGTTTGCGAACAATCGCCAACCCTAGACCTGTACCTCCATATTCACGAGTCGAAGAGCTGTCGACCTGCTGGAATTCGTGGAAAATGGTTTCTTGTTTGTGAGGCGGGATACCAATCCCCGTGTCACTTACCATGATCGACCATGTATCTTGATTGACATATCGCACTTCGTATTTAACCGTTCCCTCATTGGTAAATTTGAAGGCATTGGACAAGAGATTCACGACAATTTGCTTGAGACGCGACGAATCTCCCAAGATAACTTCGGGCATCCGTTTGTCGATTTTAGTCACGAGTTCGAGGTTTTTCGATTGAGCTAATACTTCATTTTGAGCTCGAATATCATCGACCCATTGTTGGACAATGAAGGGTTCACTGACCAGATTCATGCGTCCTGCTTCGATTTTCGATAAGTCCAGAATGTCGTTGATTAAGCCGAGTAGGTGTTGCGCATTGGCAAAAACCCGTTCACCATATTGTTTTTGCGTGTCGCTAAGTTCGCCGACCATGCCCGAAACTTGGAGTTCGGTGTAGCCGATAATGGCGTTGAGTGGTGTGCGTAATTCGTGGGACATGGTGGCGAGGAATTGACTTTTCAGTCGGGTTGCTTCTTCTGCTTTCTCGTTGGCGTGGCGTAATTCGGCATAGGTTTTCTTGAGATTAGTAATGTCGCGTAGGACTAGAATCCGCCCTGTCAATTGTTCTTGACGATTATATAAACCTGAAATCCGCAAGTTAAAATGGCGCATCTCGCCTTCAATGGGGATGGTAATGTCTGTGTCTGTCTGCTCGACATCGCGGAATGAGTTCACGAGAGCAGTATAGTCTAAGAAGACATTGACCGCATGTTGCCCGATGACTGTTTCTGGCGACTGATTCAGCAACTTGATCGCAGACTGGTTGGCATCCACGATACGATTGTCTTGGTTGAGGACAAGAATGGCATCGTCCATGTTGTCAATAATGGTTTCACGTGCGACAGGGATAATGTCCATCAGCCGATAACGGTAAAATCCCCAACCAACGGATGCAATCGTCACTGTAAATGAGATGGGTGTGATATCGACGAAATCCGGCAGGGGACTTAAACCAAAAATGTAAACGATGTTGGCAATCCAAGGCGCGAACACACCAATGAGGAGCAGTCGCATTTGCCCGCGATAGAGTTGCGGTGCGCTGATCATGGCTCGTATGAGTAGAAAGGCACTGACCACTAGCAAGACATATGAATAGATCGCATGTACCCAGAAGAGCGGTCCAAAAGGTGCATCGAGGACGACATAACCCATTTTGGTCGTCAACTCTTGGTGTAGCCAAAATTGCTGATGAGAACTGTTTGTGAAAATCAGGATTTGGACAATGATCGGCTCTATTGCAAATAACAGCACATTTCGTCGTGTGATCCAATGACTGCGTCCCGTGTAATCGAGGACAAAAACAAACCATGCGGCAGGGACGATGGTAATACCCATGTAAGCGACATGAGTGAAAACGATTTTCCATTGAAAGTCGGTGACAAAAAGGTTACTCGCACTACCGAATGTCCAAACCGCAACACCTAGGGTCATGACCACAAAGGGGATTATGCCTTTGCCGGGACGACGTGACCACATGGCATAGGCTAACCATAGTGCAAAGAACATCGAGACATAGATGATGAGTGCATAAGAGGAGAATTGAATCATAGCTTTCCCACGCGCATTCTGACCAAAAGTCAATCAAAGTGTTGACACTTGTAATTATCGTTAATCTTATTATAGACAAATAAACACAGGGAAGCGTTAAGATTTATTCAAGTGCGAGAGGAAAAGGGGGCTATCTCATGATTTAGAAGAAAAAAGAGGCGGGACAAACCCGCCTAAATTGAGGTCTAAATCCGAATGACAGTTCCGCAATAGGTACAGTCGACTTGGGTTTGCCCAGCCATGATTTGCGGTAGTGTTCCACCACAAGTTGGACACTCTGTCGGCGCATTCCGTAGGCGTTCAATCAATTCGGGGTCTTGTTGGACAGCACGATCTTGATTGGCATTGCCTGTGCGGACTTGATTTAGCTGTCCTGCCCAATACTTGGCTTGAACTCCGCCTTTTATTTCTACGGTGATTTTGGGATAGGATGCGCCAGAGCCGAGTGTCAGATGGATCATGTCTTTGCCACCCATGAAGCCCTTGTTCTCGGATTCGACATTTTCTACGCTGGTCATTGGGGCTTCCCATAAGACGCCCTGCGTATCTTTCCCACCGAAGAGTCCGAACTTCTTGCCTGTTTTCTCTTTTTGTTCAAAGACGAGCCGTTGATCGGTCATGAAGAGCATCCCGTCGGGCTTATCATTACCATCGTCCCATTCTGCTTTGGCAACGAGATAGACCTGTTCTTCGGGATAGAACTCAAATGTGGCTTGGTCACGTTGTTCCAAGAACCATGCAATCTCTTGCAATTGTTGGCGGGTGCGGTTCATCTCTTGCTGAATGGGTTGATATTGCCCTTGAATTTGTTCTTCTGCGACATCGACCTTGGCTTCTAATGCATCTAATAGAGCTTTTACTTCATTGGCATTGGCTTGTTTGGCGCGGGTGGCGCTGGCTTCTGCATTGAGTTGATTCACGTGGTCTTCGACATCTTCAATGTCTTGTTTGAGAGCTTGTGATTCTTGTTGTAACCAGCGATTCAAGTTATCTTGGCTGGCATTCCATTGTTGTTGTAAGACATCGACCTTGCTTTCCAGATAGGATCGAAAGACATAGCCTTGTTTGCGAACATTTTCAATATCAGATGGTAAATTGGAGATTTGTTGTCCAAGCGTGGCTAAATCACTAGTCGCAGAGGATAGTCCAACCCGTCCCAAGATACTGCGATAGCGTGTGCTGAGTTCACTGGTGAGGTTATTGAGTTCGAGTGCTTCGGCTTCTGGCAGAGGAGTCGAATCGCCACCAGATTTGAGTTTTTCGGCGAGTGTTGGAGGTTTTTGAGTCTTTGCACCGCCAGCAAGCGCATCGGCTAATGACCCTGCTTTGCCTGCTGGCTGTGGTGTATCGGCTTGTTGCTGTTTCATTTTATCGGCGAGAGTCTGAGGCTTGTCATCCTCTTTCGCTTGTTGAAGAGCTTCTTGCTTGGCTGTGTTGATTTTGTCTGCAAGGGATTGTGCTTCTGGTTTATCGGCATCTTCTTTTTGGGCGCGCATCTTATCCGCAAGCGATTGTGGCTTATCATCCTCCTCTTTTTCTGCCTTATGTGCGCGCATTTTATCTGCGAGAGACTTCCCTTTGGTCTCTGCTTCGTCTTTTTGACCGCGCAATTGATCGGCTAAGGATTTCTTTTCATCAGTCATCGGTTTTCTCCCATGTTTCAATATGAAATAAAGTATAACGTATTGTCGTCACATAAGCGTCACACCAACATCACAAGGCTTATTGTCCAATCCGCGTGCGTAAGTAGGCTTCCATGAAATCATCAATCCGCCCATCCAGTACTGCGCTGGTATTCCCGACTTCTGCGTTGGTGCGATGATCTTTCACCATCTGGTAAGGATGCAAGACGTATGAGCGAATTTGATTGCCCCAACCCGCATCCACGTTTTCCCCTTTGAGTGCTGCCATCTCTGCTTCTTGTTTCTGGCGTTCTAGTTCAAACAAACGTGCTTTTAAGATTTGCATAGCGCGGTCACGGTTTTGTGCTTGGCTTCGCTGATTCTGACATTGCACGACGATACCCGTTGGTTCATGTGTGATACGCACGGCTGTGTCATTCT
>JANQRM010000432.1 GCA_028284565.1 Anaerolineae bacterium
CCTGCGTTATGTTGTGGGACAGACCCCATCACAGCCGTGACAAGGGGGGCTACTGTGATGCCCATGCCAACGCCGAAAACGACTAAGGGTGGAAAGAAGGTAGTCCAATAGGCATCGGGTCCATCCGTCATACCATTTAACCCTAGCAGGATGAAGGCAACCCCAACAGTGGCCGGTCCCACCGTGAGGGGAATGCGGGGTCCATATTGGTCAACAAAACTGCCCATCCGACGGGATAAAACCACGAGTAAAATTGAGAAGGGCAATAAGGTCAAGCCTGCAACCGTCTCACCATAGCCCTGCACTTGGATGAGATTAAGCGGAAGGAAGAATAACGCACCACCTAACGCTCCGTATAGTAACAGAGTGAGAAGGTTTGAACCGCTGAAGGTACGTGATTTATAGAGCGATAAGGGCATCATGGGATGGTCACTACGATACTCTTGCCAAATAAAGGCAATTAATCCCAACACACCCACGATGATTGAACCAATAATGAGGGGTTGGTCAAAGCCTTGTTCTGGTCCTTGAAGAAAACCGTAGGTGATGCCAGCAAGTCCAACCGTGACGAAGAACGAACCAAGGAAGTCTAATTCTTTGGGGGCTTCTTCATCATAGCTTTCAGGGACATAGGTGATTAATGACCAGATTGCCACAATTGCAAGCGGAATATTGATAAAGAAAACACCACGCCATAAACCATTTTCAGCAAGTATGCCACCAATAACAGGTCCTAGAACGGAGGTTAGCGTGGTAAAGGCAGACCATGTGCCAATTGCCTCACCCCGTTCCTTATCAGAAAAATAAGCGGAGATAATCGCCAGACTGCCGGGGATCATCAATGCGCCACCGATGCCTTGCACTGCCCGTGAAACAATGAGAAATTCCGTCGTGGGCGCAAATCCGCAGGCAAGCGATGCGATAGCGAAGATGACAATGCCAATCATATAGATACGCTTGCGTCCGTAATGGTCGCCGAGTGACCCGCCAACGAGTAATAACGCCGCCAACAAGAGCGCAAAGGCATTGATAATCCACAAGAGTTCCGAACCTGATGCGCCTAAATCGGCTTGTAAGGCTGGCAAGGCGACATTCAATGCCGAGCCACCAATAAATGCCATGCTTGATGCAGAAATGGTTGCAAATAAGACCCAGCGACCTGTGTTATCGTCTTGTTTTACCGTTGCTACACTCATCCAAATTGCCTCCAATAATCGTTGTGGAGACTATAGCACAGGATAGGAGTCGTTGGCGATGAATTGGGATGGTTGGACGGAAAGTGAACGGTGATGAGTAACGAGTGATGAGACTAAGTGGACTGAGTGAAAAAAGATTCAACGCAAAGACCGCTAAGGACGCAAAGGTGCTAAGAGAAAGTCGAAAGTGATGGGAAAAAGGACGGTGAAGTAGGAGCAAGGTAGCTTGCTCCTACAATGAGATGATATTGTGAGGTTTAGGATTCGATGATTTCGACGGAGGTGATTTTATCGGGGGTGACACCAGATGGACGTTGGGGGTCGATGACTTGAATCGAATCGACGACGGCTTGACTATCGGGTCCGGTGACTTTGCCGAAGACTGCGTGTTTGCCATTCAGATGGGGAGTCGCCACATGCGTGATAAAGAATTGCGAGCCGTTGGTGTTAGCTCCTCTATTTGCCATGCTGATGACCCCTTGTTCATGTGGGATTTGGAGCGCAGAGGGTTCGTCATTCCATTCATAACCGGGACCGCTAGTTCCTGTACCTGTCGGGTCACCACCTTGCACCATAAAGTTGGGAATCACACGATGGAAAATTACATCGTCGTAGAAGCCATCTTTTGCCAAAAAGACAAAGTTATTGACTGTCTTGGGTGCGCGGTCTGCATAGAGTTCGAGTTCGATTGTGCCTTTGGTGGTGTTGAGACGCGCGGTGTATTTTTTGCCGGGTTCAATCACGGTTTCAGGATATGCATTGTAGGATTTTGCCATTGGGAGTCTCCTTGTTCAGCAGGTGTGTTTTAATCTAGGAGTCAGCATACCAGAGGAGATGATGCTTATGCTATAGCGATTCTTAAGGTTTCACCGACTCGTTTTTTTATAGAATCAAGGTAGGCTAGCTAAAAATGAACCGTTAAGTGATAATTTAATATCGAAGAATTGAGATTTATTTATGATTCTTTCGGCACTTCGCCCCTATAATAGGAACTAAGTCGAACTCTAATAGTAGGCAAGCAAAGAAGGAGAGACCTACGTGGCACGAATACTCTACATTGAAGACGACCCCAACAACCGCGCCCTCATCCGGCGTTTGTTGATGGCATATGATTTTGAGGTAGATGAAGCCGACAATGCCCGTGATGGGATTGATATGGCAATCTCGAATCCCCCCGATCTCATTTTGATGGACATTAGTATGCCAGATATGGACGGACTCACCGCTACGAATCATATTCGTAATACGCCAGCGATTTCGGATTTGACGGTGGTTGCGTTGACCGCTAATGCCATGCAAGGTGATAAGGAACGCACCTTGGATGCTGGTTGTGATGGCTACATTAGTAAGCCCATAAATGTGGATACCTTTGTTGATGAAATTGCTGAATATCTAGGATAAGGACGCGCTGATGAGTAACATGACTTCGATTGACCCAAGTGAGGCACACGTTCTTGTCGTGGAAGACAACGTGCCAAATTTTGTCTTGATTGCCCGTATGCTGGCGTTTATGGGTGTGCAACGCTGTGAGTGGAAAACCTCTGGCTGGCAGGTGGTGCAATTTGCTGAGACCTTGCCCCGCATTGACCTCATCTTGATGGATATCCGCTTGCCCTATGAAGATGGCTACCAAGCCCTGCAAAAAGTCCGTGCCAATCCCAAATTGGCAGATACCGTCATCTGTGCCGTCACTGCCGAAGCCAGTGAAGACCAAATGCGTCGCGCACAAAAAGCAGGCTTTGATGGCTTTATGGGCAAACCCCTTGACCCAGACCGCTTCCCCGACCAGATTCGCCGTTTGTTGAATGGGGAACAAGTTTGGGAATGGCAATAAGCCAATCGAGCAAGAGAGGGTGTGGGATGGCGATGGTGGAACAACCGATTTGGCGTGAGTCCTTAGCACAACTGGAACAAAAACATCCAACGCCAAAGGCATGGCTGAAACACGCCTTGTCAGTGCTGGTGGAGTCCTTGCCGGATGTCACAGGTGGTGCAGTGTATCGGGCAATGGCAACAACCTATGAGTTGCGATGTTCCACAGATGACTCCTTCGTGAATTCAGTCCCCAAAGCCGATTCAGTCGCATACAACAAGGCACTCGAATCGAATTCTGTGATGAGCGATAGTGAACAACAGCTGACAATCCTTCCATTGCAGACAACGACCATGCAATATGGTGTGATGAGCTTACAAACATCAACTGAAGATACCCAGCAATTGACCAATTTGGCTTATGACCTATCGGTTCAATTGGAAAATGTTGTTCTCAAAGATTTGATGCGAACCCAGACCCAACTCCATAGTGAGCTAATTACTGCAAAAGATGTGGCTGAGATGGCAGGCATCGTGGCGAAATATCTGGCGAGTGATGGTCAATTTGTATCAGTGACTATTTTTGAAAAAGATGAGACCGGAAAACGCATCGGGTATCGGGCTGTTGCAACTGCCAATCGCCAACAAGCCTATTCAACAAACACCTTTTTTAGAATCAACCCCGATGATACATCTCAGTTGAGCAAGGTATCACTCGACGATCCCACTTTGTATGTACCTGACGTAACTTTGCCAAACTTATTGGATGATGTTACTCAAAATGAATTGCTGGAACTTGGTATTCAATCTCTATATGTCTTCGCACTTCAAATGGGTGATGAGGTGATTGGCTTCTTCTCTTTGAATGACACCCAAACGAATGTTTTCTTACTAGATGTCGAAATTCAAGCCTATCAGAATCTCGCACATCAGATTAGCGCACGGGTGGATGCACAATATCGACAAGAGAGCTTTCATCGGTCGCAACAGGTTTTGCGCCGTTTGAGCAAAGCCAGTCGTGGGGTGATGGAACTTACGACTCCGAATGCCATTGCGGATACCATTCTAAAGACCTTAGCCCAAGATGCGACCGCTGTGGCGATTACTCTGTTTGATCGTCCGCTTAGCGAAGGTGAGCAACCGCATGACCGCACACCTGTGGCGTTTAGCTCCCATGCGGGCGATATTGATTTCACGCGATATGAATTATTCCGCAAACCCCTTCCCAACCCCGATATGATAAAAGTCCTTTGGGATGGGAAACCCGTGATTGTTGATAAAGACATTATTGGTAAATCAGCATTTCCTAAAGTGGGGATTTTTTGGAATGCATCGTTCCCGCTGAGAGGTCGTGGGCAATTGTTGGGGACGCTCAACATCATGCATAACGATACCTATCGGTTGACTGCGGAAGAACAAGATGCATATGGGGCGATTGCAGACCAAATTGGGATTGCCCTACGAAGCCATCAATTGCTCGAAGAACGGCAAGTTCAAGAATCCTTGGCAGAAAGTTTGGTCGAGGCGAATCGGCAGATTGTGTTGGCAGATGATTATGGCGGCATTTTGAAAGCCATCCGTGGGACTTTGCCCGATGAGATTACAGCACTGAGTTTGCAATTATTTGATAAAGCGGTGACTTATCAGGAAGTGCCATCGTCTACCACCGTAGAAGCCTTACTAATGAGTGAGACCTTGCATACCCCTGCGATTATGGATGTGATTGAAGCGGACGATTTGGTGGTCGCGTCGGTTCTCAAAGCACTCCACAATGGCGAAATGCTCACCTTCCCCAAATTTGGAAGTGAAACGGTTTCCCTGCCAGCCAATGGGGTGGGTTATTTGCGCGAACAAGGGATACGTGCAGTGGCTATTGCCGGCTTGCGTGTGGGAGACCGCTTATGGGGAATCTTGCTCTTTGGTAGTGAGACAACCCTACCCAATGATATGACGGAAGCGCGTCGTTTTCGTACTTTGGCTGACCAAATTGCGGTCATGGTTGAGAATCGTCATTTGCTCAATGAAGCACAAGGCTCGGCTTCTCGTTTATCTACCCAAGTTGAGATTCTGGAAGCTCTCACTAATTATGCCAACTTGGTGAATGCCATGTCGGATGAGATGGATTTGCTCCAAGTCACTGCTCGAACACTGGTGGAAGTACTCGATGTTGACCATGCAGGATTTACTTTTTTGGAACCCGACGGTACGAAAATCCGCGTGGTCAGTGAGTATCCTGACCAACAAACGGTAGGAATGATCTTTGGTGTTGATTTGTCTCTGCCTTTATGGCAACGTCTCTACTATCAACGCGAGACCATTCTTGTGCAAGATGTTGATGGTGATAAGTCTCTACCCGAAGATAGTCGAAAAGGGTTGCAATCTGCAGGCATCAAATCCGTTATGTTCAAGCCGGTGGTTGATGCCGAAAATCAGGTTATCGGGACTGTTGGCTTGGACGTCTATACCTCTGGGTATGACTTTGATGACGAGATGCAAAACACGGCGCAATTGTTACTGAACCAATTGTCATTGGGCTTACAAAAAATTCGCTTGCTCCAACGCTCCCAGATCATGGCGAATCAGATGAATGATGTAGCGAACTTTAGTCAAGCGGTGCTTGCGAAGTTAGATAACGCCTCGATTTTACAAACGGTTTTGGAGCAAAGTTCGGACATCCTTGATTTTGATTATTTCCATTTGCTTTTCCATGACGATGCGCGTAATCAACTGCGTATTGTGGCACGGCGGATGGGTGACTCTATCGAGATATTGACCGAAAACCCGGTGATGGTTCAGTTGTTAGAGACAGTTGCGGGACAAGCATGGGCAGGGCAACACCTGATATATGAAGAACATCTATCAAACATTGACGGACTGCGCTTCCTTGAATTTGACAAAACTGCTGAATCAGTCATCTCAACGCCTTTAGAAGCGCAAGGCGTGCGCCGTGGGGTGATGGTTGTGGCGAGTCAGCGTGCCTATCATTATCAGACGGCTGATTTATCGGCTTTCCAACAGATGGCGAATCAAGTGGCAGTTGCGCTCGAAAATGCGGAAGCCTATCGTCAAAGTCAGCGGCTCGCGCGGAATAAAGCCCTTGCTAACGATATATCGACTCAACTGCAACAACAAATCGACATTGATAGCATTTTGAATATAACTGCCCGCGAATTGGGGAAAGCATTAGGCGCGAACCGTGCCAGAATTCGACTGGGGATGTCGCCTACGAATGGCACTGCATCCTCTCCCAAGCCCGTTGCGGATAAGGAGCAGGACAGCGTATGATGGAACAACCGATACCATCCGATACGGAGCATATCGAATTTAATCCTGAAAAGACCATCACCCGCCTGCGCTTGCAATATGTGCAAGTCATTTTGGCTTTTATAGGCATTTCCTCGGTCTTACTCTTGCTCTTTGCCTTTCAAATCCTCAGCCTAGAAGAGGTGGGGATTACAATTGGTGTGGGGACAGCGGCGTTGGCTGGGTTGGGGTTAATCTGGCTACGCCAATATATCCAGCCCGTCATCCAGTTATCAGTTGTTCTCCTATTCATTGTGGATTTCTCTATCCAAAATGATGATGTTTTCCTCATCACGATGATGATGTTGACGATGGTTTCTGCCGCGTTGTTGGCAAATGAGTGGGTTTATCGGTTTGCTCAGGGTGCGATGGTTGTGCGATTGTTCTTTCATATCATCGAGGTACAAGCTCGGCTGGATGTTGAGTTCATATCCACGGAGATTGCCGTCACGCTCATTTTGGGATTGTCCCCTTTCGCATTGGGCTGGGGTGTGCGCTATTTTGCGAATGCCCTTCAAGGTACGATTCAACGGTCAAGTCGTACTGCCATCCTCTTGGAAGGGAGTTCCTCCATTGGGCATGTTCTATCCGGTGTTTTGGATGAACAAGAACTCTTGCCCCGTGCGACAGAACTGATTCGGGATCGCTTTGCGTATTATCATGTTCAAGTCTTCATGATTGATAGTCAGCGACAACAAGCGGTCTTGGTTGCGAGTACGGGAGATGCAGGTGAAGCTCTGATGAAACAGAATCATCGGCTAACGATTGGCTCCGAAAGTGTGATAGGTCAAACCACTCTCGCAGGTCGCCCGATTATCGTGAATGATACAGAATCAGAAGGTTTCCATGCCTATAATGCATTACTTCCCTATACACGATCTGAAATTGGGTTGCCCTTATTTGATGGAGACAAGATTTTGGGTGTGTTGGATGTACAAAGTACGCGCAAGAATGCCTTTGGGGCTGTCGATATTCAAGCCTTGCAAGTGATGGCGAGCCAGCTTTCTAATGCGATTCGGAATGCTCGCCTGTTTGAAGCGCAAAAACAAGGGGCTGAGGAAAATCGTCGTTTGGTTGACCGCTTACGTGAGGCGATTCGTCAAGTGGAACGGTTAAATGAACGCCTGACCACTCGTGTCTGGTCGACTTATTTGGACAAACAAGCTAATGAATTGGGTGTAGAAGTCGACTTTGCCGATAACCTCATAGGCGGGATTGCCGACGACACCGCTTGGACACCGACTCTGACAGAAGCTGTCCAGAACAACGCGATAGTTCAAAATAGCGATGCCAATAAGCAGATTATCGCTGTGCCATTGCGGGTACAAGGGCAAGTTGTCGGGGCGATGGAATTTGAATTGGATGAACATGAGCAGTTCTCACCAGAAAGTTTGGATTTGATCCAAGAAGTCGGGGAACGCTTTGGACAAGCGGCAGAAAATGTTCGCTTATTAGAAGAATCCCAATTGGTGGCACAAAGGGAATCGATGGTGAACGAAATGAGCGCACGTTTACAACTCTCCAGTACGGTGGAGGAAACGCTATCCACCGCCGCGCGTAGCTTACAAGATTTGTTCCGAGCCCGGCATGTGGTTATTCGGCTAGGTCGTCCTGAGCAAAGCCCCCAAGCGACATCAGAGGGTGAATCATGAACCGACAACGATTAGCTCAATATTTACAACTCAACAATCTTGCAGATTTACGCCAACGGCTGACGCAGCTCATACTTTCATTTACCACCTTTGGTACGTTTCTGATTTTGCTGAATGGATTACTTGAACCCGAAGTCGAAGGCTTGACTGTCACCCTTGTGTTGTTAGCCATTGTTGTTGCGATGACTTATTTTGTTTCACGGGGCTTGTATGTGGGTCTCGTTGCCAATGCCTTTGCGATCCTATTTCTGGTGACGGAACTCATTTATGGCAGTAATATCTTCACAACCTATTTAAGTCTGATTACCCCCGTCTTAGTCGTCGCGGCTTTGATTGCCCATAATTTGATCTTTGCACTCTCGGTTGTCCTCATTGTTGCTCAAGGATTTTGGCTCAGCACCACACCTCAAGTAACGGATTCTAGCGTCATTATTGCCATGATCTTTGCCGTGATTATTAGTGTGGCAGTTCGTTTTATTCTCAACCAACTAGAGAACTTCTCGCGTCGCTCGGTGCGGGCAAATGAATTGCTGAGTGCAAGTGCCGATGTCGGACGCTTGTTGACTCAAGACTTACAACTGGAGAGCTTGTTCCCTAATGCGGTGAATCTCATCCGTGAGCGGTTTGGTTATTATCATGTTCAAGTTTTTTCGATTGATGAAACCCGCAACTATGCCAATTTGGTTGCCAGTACAGGCGAAGCTGGGCAACAACTCTTATCGCGCAATCATCGTATCGTGCTTGGTTCGACCAGTATTGTGGGGCGCGCGACCCAACTGGGGCGAACCATCATCTCACAAGATACGATGACGGATGAATTTCATGCACCCAATGATTTGCTCCCCAAAACACGGGCAGAAGTGGCTTTCCCGATTTTTGAAGGCAATCGTGTGGTGGGCGCGTTGGATGTGCAAAGTGAAAAGCCCTTTGACTTCTCCGATTTTGCTTTACAAGGTTTGAACGTTATCGCCAGTCAGCTGGGAACAGCCGTAGCGAATGCCCGTCTGTACACCCGTCAGCAAGACGCTCTTCAAGAGAACAAACGCCTTTATGAAGAAGCTGATGCAAACTTGCAAGAGATTCAACGCCTCAATCAACGCCTGACGCAACAAGCATGGCGAGACTATCTAACCCATGACCTGTTTATTAATGGTGTGACACTGGCTGAACAAGAGTTTGTCCCACGAGCTGAATGGACGGACTCGATGGAGGAAGTGGCGACTGTCCTCAAAACGGTCACACAAACCTTACCGGATAAACAAGTGATTACCGTGCCAATTAAGCTCCGACAAGAGTTGTTAGGGGTATTTGAGCTAGAATTTGACCCGACACAACACCTACAAGATTTGCCTGATGTGTTGGATACAGTGGCTCAACGCCTTGCAATCGCGCTCGAAAATGCCCGCTTGGTCGAAGAAACACAAGCAACCACCGCACAAGAGCTTCAAATTAATGAGGTGTCGAGTCAATTACAAGCCGCCTCCTCTGTGGAAGAGTTGATGCAAATTACCCTACAGGAACTCTACGATTTGCTGGGGGCAGAAGCTGGAAAGATTCGCTTGGGCGCGGTTTCATCATCGTCGCCACAACCTGAGCGTAATGGAGATGTTCACCTATGATTGCCTCGTGGTTTAACTTACGCTATACCTACCCCAATTTAGTCGAGCAACGTTGCGCTAATCTGTTGCTTCGGCTCAATGTCATTGCATCGGCGATGTGGGGCTTCCAACTCGTCATCACCGTCATACCAGCTCTCACTCGAAATGAATCACTGCCTATCCCCTTAACAATCTTCATTATTGGAATGCCAATTTTTGGTCTATTGACCTACCAGCTCTTACAACGGGGGTATTTGCAATGGGTGCTATGGGGAGCCATTCTGTTTGCGACTGGAATCAGCATATCTGCAGGAATTGATACCCTTCAGCAGAACCTGATAGCTGTTGTTATTCCGGTGGTGCTAGCAGGTCTTCTCCTTGAGCGTCGGGGCTTAATCTTTGTTACATTGCTGATGTTTGGGACACTGGTTCTGGCAGGTTTGAATGATTTGAATGTTTCGCGGTTGACGGTAATTCCTGAAGCTGAAGTGGGTACAAGATTATTAGTCTCGTCTCTAACGCTAGGATTTGTCGCCTTAGCACTGGCGGTATTCAACCAAAATGATCAAAGGTTGCGTCAGCAAGCCCTCACAGCTTATCTACAATTTCAAGACCTCAACCAATACATTACCGCCTATGAAGGTCTCGATGATGAGAATGCTTTTTATTTGGAAACACTCCGCATTGTGCAAAGCAAGCTGGGTTATGATGTTGCCCAGATTTATCGTGTCAATTCGGAACGGGATGTAGTTGCTCGTCTTTCCACCAGTCTGGGGCAAGAAGCCCTCATCATTACAGAAAAGACGCAATTGCCAGACCATTCACTGATTGATCGCGTGGTTCACGATGGACAAGCCATTACGATTGATGCGGATAATGAGCATATGGATCGTCGTCATTTGTTGCCAGCTGTACAAACGGCATTCGTCCTACCCATTGTCGGTAGGGAGCAAGTCATCGCCATTTTGGATGTCCAAAGCTATGCGAACACGACCTTCGCGGATGGCGGGACTAAGAGCGTCCTAAAAGCACTTGTCAGTCGCCTGGGCATTCACCTTAGTTATCATCGGCAACTTCAACACCTGTATGACGACCTTGGTGAACAAGCTCGAGTCATCCGTAGCCAACAAACCCAATTAGACCGCTTAACCGCGAGTCGCCAAACCAGTTATGCGGATGACTGGCATGCCTACAGTGAGCAACAACATGGGAAAGCGGTAGTGGGCTTTGACATGACGGAGATGGACGAAACCTTCCGCTATGCCAATGACCCACTGGATATGGGACATCCCGATTTGCAACAGGGTAGAATTATAGTCGAAACCCAAAACGGCAAACCCATGATTTGTATCCCTATTATGTTACAAGGGGAACTGATTGGCGCGATGTCTTTTGATTTACCGCCAAACACCATAGTCAGTCCGCGAACTCGTGACCTCATTCAAGGAATCACGCAACGTCTTGCCTTGGCGCTTGAAAACAGACGCTTATGGGAACAAACCCGCGCCCAAGCCGAACGCGAAACCCAAGCGAATGAAATTGGTGGCTTGCTCTTGCGGTCTACGGATGTTCGCACGGTGCTACAGATGGCGGCAGACCAGTTCAATCAAGCCTTGGGTGCTGTGAATACCCAAATACACCTCCAACCGCGCGCATCTGATGAACCAGCGCAAGCTCTGTCTGACCCAGAGGAGGAGCCTAGCTCATGAGCCGATCGAATTTTCTCTCGTGGTCTATTCGCTGGAAATTACGGATTTTATATCTTATTGCACTGATTCTACCCATTGGTGTGATTGCGTCGGTGGGTCCGCAATCCATCTCTCAATCTCTGGTCGAGAATTTTGAGACTTCAGTTATTGAATCAGGGGTACGCCAACGTCAGGCGATTGAAATTCAATTTGAGCGTATGGTTGGGGTTGTGGAGTCTTTCCTTGCTCGGAACAATGCTCAAGAAGAACTCATCGATTTGTTGCGAGCCGTGACAGATGCAAGCTCGAAAGCGGGTGTGCCGGACGAAACTGAAGCCTCAGTGCATCGCGTCTTGGCAGATTTATTGACCCAAAATCGCGTGTATTTTGATGAAGTCTGGCTGGCAACGCTGGATGGACGTTTAGCGATTACTCGGTCTGCTGTGGGACAATCATCGAGTTTTCCGGCTTCTGCGGATGGTTTTATTGATGTGAGTGAGACATCTGCTTTTGCAACAGCTGGAATTCTCGTGGAAAATGTTCGTGCCGATTTGGTGGATGCGTTACAGGGAGATCGAGCGTTTGAACTCATTTTGCAGGAGCAGGACGGATTGACCGAGATGTTGGTGGTGTCCGTCTTGCAAGATCGGGTCGGCACGGTGCGCGGGATTATCGTGTTCCGTTTGAATATGAATGCGATGGTCTTATCTCGGATGAATCCGGTGGATGAGGCATTTGCCAGTTACAGTTTTATCATTCGTAGGGGCTTATCGGCTATTGCGAAAACGAATACCCGCCTCGCCAACCTGATTGAACTCAACTCTGTTGCTGTCCAGAATGCCTTGGATCGTTTGGAAGGGGTTCGAACCTATGCGGTTGGGGAAACATCGCGCGAGGTGATTGGTTACTCGGCTCCTATCCTCCAGAATTTTCGGAATGACTTGGCTTTTGTGACCGAAATTAACGTCTCCGAAGCAGGGTTTCAATTTGGTACGCCTAATTTTGTCCCTATTGTTGCGATTGGTCTCATGGCGATTGTCTTGTCTTGGGTTGGCTCTCGCTTGATTGTGCCACCGATTCAAGAATTACAAGGGGCAATGAGAGGTTTAGCAAAGGGCGACTTTGATGTCCCGATGACCATGCACCAACGGGGTGATGAAATTGGACAAACCGGGCAAGCCTTTATCGTTATGCGCGAACAAGTCCAACGACTTTTGCAAGATATGACCTATCAAGTGGAAGAACGCACCCGTGACCTAGAAGCGACGCAAGAAATCAGCCGTCTGGCAACCCAACAGCGCAATACGATCGTCCTAATGAATGAGGTGGTGTCACGAATTATTGAATTCTTCCCGACCATTTATCATGCTCAGATTTTCCTTATCGAACAACATCAAGCGGTGTTGAAAGCCAGTACAGGAGTGCCGGGACAACGCTTGCTGGCACGCGGGCATCAATTGGGTGTCGGTAGTTTGAGCGTGATCGGGCAAGTGACCCAACGCGGGGAATTGATTGTGGCGCGGGATGCAGGAACGAGTGAGGTGCATCAGCATAATGAATTCTTACCCGATACTCGTGCAGAATTGGCACTGCCACTGAAGATTGGTAATCAAGTGATGGGTGCGCTCGATGTCCAAAGCCGACAACCTGATAGCTTTGATGAGAATTTGATTGCTATGTTACAAATCATGGCAGACCAAGTGGCAGTGGCAATTGAAAATGCCCGCTTGTATGAAGAGTCACAGAAACGGCTGCGTGAATTAGACCGCAACAGTCGTCTCCAAACGCAACGCGCATGGGAAGATTATCTCAATCATCAACGTGAAGCCTTTTTAGTGAGTGAGGCAGGCAAACGTCAGGCACAAGCTGAAGAGTCCTTGCGGGATGAAGCCCTTAGAACGCAACGCTCCGCCATTGGGCAACGCACAGCAGAAAGCACAATACCCGTTGCGATTCCGATTGTCTTGCGGGATGAAGTGCTAGGCGTGGTGGAATGGGAATTACCCGAAACGACCTTTTCACAAGACAAGGTACTCCTTGCGGAGGAATTGGTTAATCGCCTTGCTGTCAGCCTTGATAATGCCCGATTGGTGCAAGAGAGCCAACGCTCAGTAGAAAATGAACGGATTGTGAACTCGATTGTCGCCAAAATCAGTGGACAAACCGACATCGAAGCTATCTTGCAAACTGCCATTAAAGAAGTTGGACAAGCCTTACGTGCGCCACAAGTGCAAATTAACCTGTCGCCACGAGACTTACCGAAGCCGAATAATGGAAAATAGCCCACATTGCGACCAACGATAGAGTGGGGAGTGACATGAATAATACCTTACAACGTCGAATCTTAACCCGTAGTCTGCTTGTGTTCGCCCTGATTGCGCTTGCTTTTGTGATCATTGGTGCGATTACACAATTTAATGCGGTGCAGGCGACCCTGCAAAATGAGTATGAAACAACCCTGACCCGCACCCAAGCCCTGCTTGAGGGCGATTTACAGCAGATTACCCAAGCGACCGTTGACATCACCACGAATAATGATGTGCGACTAGAGGCTTCACGCTTTGAAGAGGTCGCCACCTATTTGTCCATTCCTATCAATCGCCTCTTTACCACCTTGATTGAGCAACAGCCCGAGTTCTATCGTCAAATACAATTCATCTCTCCCAATGGAATTGTACGAGCAGAAGTCATCAATGATACGGGCTTGTCCGTCATTATCGAAAGCGATGACATTCCCCGCGAAGATTTGGATTTACTCAGTAATCCCGATTTCCAACGCGCCCTGTTAACAGACAATAATCAAGTCCTGCATATTGGAGAAATGTCGCTTCTAACAAATGGTGAAGGAGCGATTGTTCAGCCCTTCCAACCCGTGTTTAGCTTATTCGCGCCGATTTATGCATCGAATACCAGTTCGCAACTGCTGGGGCTGATTCGTATTGAAGTAGACAGCACTTCCCTTTTACAACGAGTGGACAATCCCTCAGCTAGCAATCAAATCCTTAGTGAGGGGCGACGCTTGATCTTGTTGGATAGTAGCAATTTTACGATTGCCGATAGTGGCGCGCAGACGAATGACTTTTTGATGGCGATGGGGAGTTTAGCTGTATCAGAAGCGATTGATCCCGTTCATCAGGCGGTGACTGATTTTAGCCAGACCACCTCCGATAATGTGAGCCTAGCGACGAAGGGAGGACTCGTGCTGTCTCGTCATGCCTTGCCCCTGATCGGTACAGATGGTGGCAATTGGCACTTGTTTGTCGTGGAGGACATCCTTACTGCTTATCGCCCGGTCATCATCGCCTTAATCGCCTTAACTGCCTTAGCAATTGCGTTTGTTGCGCTGGCTGGCTGGGTGCTAAATCGCCTCTTGCGTCCAGAGTTGGAGCCCATTTTCCAAGCCACACAAAACCTGCAAGACATGGCACAGGGACAACGCCAACCCGCCCTTGCACTTAACGCCTCCAATGATACGGCTCAACGTATCACCGGCAGTATGGCACGATTGTCCCAACAGATTAGCGAACTCGACCAATCAGTGACGGAAGAAACCCAGCGACGGACACGCGACCTCCAAATTGCGGCGCGTATTGGACGTGAGACCGCAACTCTCTATGACATTGATGAATTGCTCCAACGCTCCATCGAACTGATTTGTGTTGAACTCAGCTTTTATCATGCACAGGTGTTTTTCGTCGATGATGTCGGGATCAATGCCGTTCTCACTTACAGTCGTGGGGAAGCAGGGCGACAGATGTTGGAACAGGGACATAAGATTCGCATCGGCTCCAATACCGTCATTGGACAGGTCACACAACGCAAAACGCCGATTATCATCAATGACACTGAGCAACCCGGCGACATTCCGCATGGGTTTAATCCCCTCTTGCCTGATACCCGCGCCGAGATGGGGCTTCCACTCATCATTCAAGGAGAAGTCATCGGAGCATTGGATATTCAAAGCACCATCCCCGATAGTTTCCATGAAGATGACCTACCGACCTTGCAATTGCTCGCCGACCAATTGGCGATTGCCGTGCATAACGCGCGCCTGATGAACCAATCCCAAGAACGTATTGCCCAAATTGACCGCTTGAATCGGCAACTCACACGCAAAGCATGGGACGACACCGAAACCTTGCTCGAACTGGAAGAAGCCTATCGCTACAACCTGATGGATGTCGAGACAGGTAAGGACAACCAAAATGGGTCGAGCGCAGATGTAGATAGTCAATTGGCAACCCCCATTACCATTCGTGGAGAAGTCATCGGTACGCTGAATGCCACCTTAGATGATGAGTTTACCTTCACCGAAAGCGACCAGACCATTTTACGCTCGGTGGCGGAACGTGTGGCACTAGCCATTGAAAATGCGCGTTTGTTCCAAGAGACGCAAAACTCATTAGCGGAGACCTCAACCCTTTATGATTTGAGCCGTCAACTCAATGAAGCCAGCACCTTTGATGATATTATCCAATCTGTGATTCTCTCTGTTGTTCCTGATGCCCAAAGCGGGCATATCTGGCTCTTCAGTGACGATGAGCAAGCGGTACAACTCTATCGCGGGGAACACGAGGCAGAGAAGCATCAGACCATTCGCTGGCAAATTGATGAACATCCCGTACTTCAAGACCTTACCAGTGAGACGAGTATGGTCGTCAACAACCTACGTCGTGATTCACGGGTAGATGAGGAACTGCGTGCCGACTTTGAATTGCTCGGTGCAGAAGCGGTCGCGTTTATCCCCTTGAATATGCGCGGGGTCTGGCGGGGCTTTATCACCATTGAATTCTCATCGGCACGGCATTTTAGCCAACGGGAACAACGCCTCTACAATGCCTTAATTGACCAAGCGGGTGTTGCGATTGATAACCGCCTCTTGCAAGCCCAAACCCAAGAAGCACTCTCTCGGAATGAAAAGCTCTATTCTGCGAGTCGGATTATCAACACCGCCAACAGCATGGCAGATTTGGTCTATGCGGCAGTAGCAACCTCCGATAACACGTCGGCAAATTTCTGGCTAGCCACGCTAGAAGGAGAACGCTCAGCAGAGGGCGACTTTACCCAAGCCCGCATTGTTGCTCAGTCTGATCATGGCGTGGTTCAAGCGACTCAAATCCTCCATCCCATTCATGTCCGTGCAGATTCGCCATGGCGACATCGTGAGCCAGAAGTGTTAACCTCACAAGAAGACACCTTGCAGTCTATCCCACGTGAGTGGATTAACGAACAAGAGGTCAATTTTGTGGTGGTTTTCCCCTTGTTTGCAGATAACGAACTCTCGGCACTCTTTTATATCGTGTCGGACGAGGCGATGACCCTCTCCCAAGAAGATTATGAGACCTATCTCGCGCTGACGGGGCAGATGAGTACCCAGATTCAAAATCGTCAATTGTTGGCGACAACTGAGCAAGCCCTTAATGAAACACGGCATCTGTACAACGCAACACGCGCGATCGCCAGCGCACAGGATACGGAAGCCATCTATCAGGTGGCAGTGACCAGCCTTGCCCAACCCTTCGCCCGTCTAGCAGATGACACGCTCATCAGCATTACCTTCTTGCAAACGACGGATGACCCCCGCCCTGATACAGAGGAACTGCGCTATACCTATCAATGGGTAAGCAACTCCAATTATCGCTACGATGTCAAAGTCGGGCAGACTATTGTTCATACTGATGCCCCCTTTGGCACACTCACACAAGCGAAGAACGAAGCCCTGTTGTATCAGGATTATGGAACTGCCACGTCACATCCGCTGTTGCAAGACATCTTGATGGAACATGAAGCAGAGACCACACTTGTTACACGTCTTCAATCGCGTCAAAGTTGGTTTGGGGTGATGATTGTCCGCTCGACACAAGTCAACGCTTTTAACACCAACTATCTCAACTTTGCCCAAGCGATTGCGGACCAAGTGGCAACCGCAATTGAAATCCAACGCCTATTCCAAGAGACACAAAATGAACGGCGTACGCTCGAAGACATCCTCTCCACCTTGCCCGCGGGTGTGCTGATGTTAGACCCTTATACATACATCCCGATGTTATCGAATGAAAGTGTTGAAGCCTTACTTGGACGAAAATTGGATTTGACAAAACCCTTCGATTCTTCCATGTATAATTTGTATCGAACTGGAACCAACCTCAATTATCCAACGGATGAACTGCCTATCTATACAGCTCTCGAAGCGGGGTACGAAACTTCAGCTGATGATGTCGCTGTCATTCGAGAAGATTATCACGCCGACCTCATCATCAATGCCGCACCCATTTATGATAACCGCCAAAACCCCATCGGGATTGTCGCCGCTTTCCAAGACATCAGTAACCTGCGTGGGCTAGAAAATACACTTCAAGAGAATCTGCGCGAAACGGTAGCGATGTACGAGACCCAACGCGCCTTGACAGAAGCTGACAACTTTGAAGAATTGCTCGATGCGGTCTTGATGCAATTGGTGATGATGCAACCAATGGATGCGTATATCCTGCTCACGGATGAGACAGAGGGGGGCATTCACCTTGCGCGTTTCCTTGCCCAACCTTTGGAGCATGTCGAAGCCCTCTCGCCCATTTTGCCGATGGATAACTTCGCAAACTTCCCAGATATCGCCACAAATGACAGTGTGCCAACCCACACCCGCGAGGTCTTTACTGAGCTAGATATTCATTCTGTGATGATCCTCCCGCTACGAGTTCGGTCTCGTCTCGTCCCGCTCGGCTGGCTGATGGCGGTGGATCAACAACTAAATGCCTTTACAGATGAACATGAGCGTTCCTTAGTGTCTTTGGGCGATACCGCACGGACCGCTATGGACAACCATTATCTGGTTCAAAGTACTCAGACGGCACTGCAAGAAACCCGTTCGCTCTACTCGGCGACGACAACCCTCACCCGTGCGCGCGATTTGTTTGAATTGAGCGATGCACTCGAAGCTGCCTTAGAAAGTCTCAATGCTGATATGATTGCTGGCTATGTGGTGGCTGATGCCCGCGGAAGCGAAGCTATGCAACTCTTCAAAAAGGGCTTTGAATCCAGTGAAATTAATGGGCTGAATATGCAAACGCTCTTAGTTGCCGATTTGCCCCAAACGGATAGTGCCTATATTAGCGATATTACGCGCTCAACCTTGGGGCAGTTTGAACAAGAACTCCTCAAAGCTGGCAATATCCAAGCCTTTGCGGCAGTGAACCTTCGTGTCAAAGATACGCCAAGTGGTCGCTTGTTTGTGGGTTATCATGAACCCCATAACTTTACCGAAGGTGAGACACGCTTCCTCAATGCGGTATCGGACAGTGCCTCTGTGGTGATTGACAATCAAGTCCTGCTTGACCAGATTCAAAGCAACCTTGAAGAAACCAGCGTCCTCTATCAAGCAAGTAAAGCCCTCACTGACTCCGCTACACCCGATGACATTCTCGATGTGGTGGTTGATTACCTGATTGGAGGGCATGTCAATCAAGCCTTTATCGCACTCCTACAAAGTCCAAATTGGGAAGGACTAACCGCCTCTGTTGACGTGGGCGCAAGTTGGTCTAGTGATGGTAGTGTCGATTTGAAAGGTATCTCCCTCAACCGCGAGCAATTCCCCGCATGGGAGCAATTGGCGAGTCCAACAGTGTTGACGATTGATGATATTGAAGATGAAAGCATTCCGGAAGACATTCGTTTTAGTGTCCAGAGTTTGGATGCTCGCTCGCTGGTGGTGATTCCTCTTGCCGTGCCAGCGCGTTCCATTGGGGCGATCTGGATTGCATCGCAAGAAGCCTATCATTACAGCGATACGGAATTGCGTCTCTATCAATCCTTTGCTGAGCAAGCCTCTCTTTCCCTAGAAGCGGCTCACTTGTTGGAACAAACGGAGCGACGCGCCCGCCAGCTACAGACTTCATCTGAAGTGGGGCAACGGGTCGGACAAATCCTTGACCTAGATGTGCTATTCCCACAGGTGGTTGAATTGATTAAGAGCCAGTTCGATTATGACCATGTGCAAATCTTCCTGATGGACGATGATGATGACTACGCTGAGCTGATGGCGAGTACGGGTGAAGCAGGTCAACAACTCTTGGCGAAAAAACACAAACTACAAAAAGGCTCCAGTAGTGTGATTGGGCGTGTGACCGCAACAGGCGAACCGACCCTCGCACTCGACACCTCCGATGCCAACGTGGTTCACCGTCCCAATCCAATTTTGCCTCTCACACGCTCTGAAATGGCGTTGCCAATTATCATCAAGGGGCAAGTCGTGGGTGCGCTTGACGTGCAATCGAACCAACCCAATGCTTTTGGTGAAGAGGACATCCGTGCGTTGACCGTACTCACCGGGCAAATCTCTGTGGCGATTGATAACGCGCGTCTCTATGCCGACTCGCAAGCTCGTGCGAATGATATGACATTCCT
>JANQRM010000443.1 GCA_028284565.1 Anaerolineae bacterium
AAGAGGACGAACTTTACGAAACCGCCGTCGAATTGGTGCGTCGCCACGACAAAGCCTCCGTATCCATGCTTCAACGCAAGCTACGGATTGGCTACACTCGCGCGGCACGCCTCATCGACCTCATGGAAGAACGGGATGTCATCGGACCCGCCAAACACGGCAGTTCCAAACCCCGCGATGTGCTTCCTGCTTAACATCTAAACGTCACAATAACCATTGTAGGGGCGGTTCGTGAACCGCCCTTTTTCTATGCTTCTTCGCCTGTCTGGACAGGATGCGAATAAACAAACTGCGCCATGACAAACGCCGCCTGAAGCAGGTTGAGGATAATGGAGGTAATGTAGAAGGCTTCATCAAGTTCAGTGTTAATGCCCAGTACAATCAGCACCAACGGAAGTTGCATCGGGATTTCGAGGAGTAGCCAGAAGAAGGCAGACCGCAGAGGATTATCCCGTGCTTGCGAAATCATGAGTTGTCGATTCTCAGGTTGTCGCAGAGACAAGATGTTAATCGTCCAGTTGAGAACCAAGAATACGAGGCTCGACAGAAACCACAGGTCATGTCCAGCAATCCCATACCGCGCAAGCCCCACGGGTACAAGAGAAGCAATAATGACAATCAGTCCTATAGTCACCATGGCACGCACGAGACCCAGTTGCGACGATGCAATCTCTGACCGACTCGATACGCTGATAAGCGCGCCAAAGCCAACAAAAATACCCGCCATTTCAGCTAACACAATTAACAAGTCCATAGCATCCCCCACATTCCACCTCCTAACGATACGAATCTGTCACGATAGTACCCAATATGAGGTGAAACGCAATTCTAGGCGAGAGTTCGGATGATTAGCCTGCTTTCCGTTTCTTTACCGCCCTTGTCCGAACCCGAAACGCCAGCACGAACACCGCAATCACCCCCACACTCGCTGACACCAACGCCACCATCTGACGCACCATCAGCCCATGCCAATCCCGCAGATACGCCTTAATTGGCTCTGTCCCCTGCGCCACTACCTCTGGCGGAGGAAATTCCAACGGATTGCCATCAAGAACCAAGGATTCCAGACTGTCCAAATAACCTATTTCAATAGGAAGTGAGGCGATTCGATTCCCACTTACATCAAGATGTGTCAAGTTGTTTAAATCACCAATTGCTGAGGGAATTTTTATTAACAAGTTTTGTCGAAGCGACAACCATCGAAGTTGAGATAAATCGCCAATTGTAGAAGGCAATGTCAGTAAGCGATTATTGTTGATAGATAACGTGACCAAATTGTGCGGTTGCCCAATACTCGATGGTAGTTCAGTAAGCGCGTTCTTCGTTAAAACAACTTCTCGAAGTGCTTGAAGTTCTCCAAAATCAGATGGCAAGGATACGAGGTCATTACTTCTCAACCAAAGTATCCGTAAATTCTGAAGGTTTGTGAAACTTTCTGGGAGAGATGTTAGTCGATTATGACTCACATATAATTTTCGTAGATTGCTTAAGTTGCCAAATCCGTCAGGTAAACTCTCAATTCGGTTCTCAGATAGCCGAAATTCAGCTAAACTTACTAACTGCTCGATTGCAGATGGAATGTATCGAATTTGATTGGTTTGAACATCTAATTTCTGCAAACTCTGAAAATTTGATATTTCATCAGGCAGATAATAAAGTCGATTATTATCCAAAAACAGAACTTGCAAGTGAGGCAGTTCAGTATCAGAAAGGGGATACTCTTTTAAGTTCAAATGGTTTAAATAAAGATGAGTCGAATCATTATCCTCAGCTTCTGCAATTCTCTCTAAAGCCCGTGAATACCCCTCATCCTGTCCAAAACTTGGCACAGTCATACAAAACAACAAAATTAAGAGTAACCAGCGCATCACAACCGCCTTTCACTATTTTTTCAACCGATACTAGCGCATCACATCCCACCCAACCTGACGCGCTCCCCACCGCCTGCCTAACGCCTGACCTACCGATTGGATACGCCAATAACGATTTAAGAGGCAGGGCTGATTTATCTACGCCAGCGCAAACCTCCCCTACTTACTTTCCGGATTATACTACTGCGGGGTCGAGTGTCAGCATGTCTTTCACCTCCGCAAACAACGCTTTGACCGACTCCTTATCCGCACAGGTCAACAACCGTGCCGACACCTCAAACGCCACATCATCGGGAATCTCATGCACCGTGAACGCCCGTCCGCCCGACTTCCCGACTCGCTTCAAGGCGAATCGCTCCCATTGTGTCAGTTCGTCCATCGCGGTTTTGGTGGATGTTTCCTCAGCAGGTTCAGCATCCCCCACTTCCAATTGCGGAGTCATAGGCTCAACGGGCGACATCCCCACAGGCAAATCCCCCCATACAACCGCAGGCAACTGAAAGAATCGCTGACGAATCTCATTGATGCTCATCACGGATTGCGCCACCCGAATTTCCTCCAAGCGCGCGTGGGTATCCGTCGGACGAATATCATCAAACACCGCCACCGACTCTCCAGCATAGAAGGGCAGTAGCTCCTGCGTAATCTTCTGCGCCAGACGCACCAACTTGGGGTACAAGGTGCGCTCAATGAATTGCCGTTCCGCGACTTTGGCATTGGCTTCGGTGGCATTCTCACTCACCAAACCCACCGGAATGCCGAAGATATTCAATATCTCATTTCGATGCGCCTCCCGTCCTTTCAGAAAGTCCGCATCCGTATGATTCAGCCCCACATTGCGCCATTCGATATCGCCGCCACGCAGAAATGCTGTTTTTCGTTGGACACCCCCATATGAGCTATTCCATTCCCGCTTGATGCGCGCAAAATCCGTATCCGTAACAAATTCCTTGATGTTAATCATCCCCGCTGGAACGCCCTTATCCTTCCCAAAGGTGTTGTGATTCCACTCCGCCATCGCACGGTCACTCGACACCGCCAAGCGCGCCGCTGATATAGCTGGCAAACCATAATAATCATTGTTGGGATGCCAACGCTTGAAATGCACCACCTCCACCGCATCCAAGGGAATATGTTGCCCGTTGATTTCATACAGATACCCGCGCACATACTGCTCTGCATCCGGCACAATCGTCACACGGTCTGGACGCAACACCCAAATCTCACGCGGACGACCATGTGCATCCCCCGCCAAAAACCAGTAGGCATTCCCCATCAATTCGAGGAATCCCAAAGTCTGCTCGAACAACTCAAAGCGACTCATCGTCGGGTTCGGCTGATTCAACAACTGCTCTAGCGGATGATTCTCCACCTCCAAGCGGTCTTCGCCTTGCACCTGCAACACCCGCAAGGGAACGAGCGCGCCCGCTTCGGCAATGCGATTGATCGCCACATGCACCCACGGCGACTGCTCATATACCCGCGTCTGAGGCATCAAATCCGGCATCGACATGAACTGGTTATGCACCGCCACCGCTTCCAGATGCGGAACAACTTCACGCAGACGATCCCTGCGCTGACTAAACCACTGCACCAACCATTGAAACATACCCTGTCCTCCTTTGTTGGACTGTTGGTTTGGACATTAAATTTGACGAATAGAAAGAAACTAATTGAAAAATGAATCACAACAAGAGGCGTAGAGGAAGACACATGTGTCTGCCAACACAGCCCACACAACCCTAAAAATCAACAACATGGGTTGCTTCAGCATACGTCCAATAATTAGCCAAGTGGTTAGTCGCTATGCACCCGATATTTTGAACGTCTGATTGGCGATACAAAAAAACAAATGTTCTATATCTACTCTATCACAAAACAACCCCAAAGTGCGATGCAAATGGCTATGCATTTGGCTATGCATCTGCATCACAACCAACCGCGAAATAAATGTGCAAAAAATTAAGGAGATTGGTAAATATAAATATGGGAGGTAGTGGTAGACCTATGTGTCGACCATATAGAGGTTATTTACAATACAAGTCAATTTATTTGTCTTCTTGTTGCTTCACATAATTCTTTTGTTCATCAAGGATTTGCCGATTCATTTCCAAATATTGCTTAGCAGACTCGGAGATAATATCGATCAACTCGGTTATAACATGATCTTCCAATTCAAATTCTTTGTTGAAATGTCTCTGAAGCAAATAAGAAGCAGAAGCGATAGCACTCACATTTTGTCGACCATGGGTCATAAACATGCTCAAGTGATACGATCTCAATTCATAATATGCTTCATCAAAGTCCGCCATCCGTCCCTCCCTGAACAATCGTAATCACATCGTTTGATAATCTAATCATCCCCATCCCCATCCAAATACGCCCGATGCTCCTCAGCCACTTGCTGAACAAGCTCCCGCTGTTTCTTCGCCGAACTGAAAATCCGCTGCAACATCTCAGCCACCTCTTGCTGACTCAATTCAACCTTCTGCTCATAATGATACTGGAGCAGGCGCACCGCCGAATCAATCTGATTCGCATACTCCTCCCCATACTGCACCAACTGACTCCAATGCCGTGACACCATCTCACAATATTCTTTGTCAAACTCCGCCATCTATCCCTCCATCTCGACTCGGATAAACAATCACCAACTCCATCATACAACGAATCCGACCGCCCAACCCTGAACACAGACTCTCTGAGTTGCTTAAACGCTGAGATGCTAAATTGCTGACCTGCTGAAATGCCGATAGCTATAAATGCCCATTTGTACAATCGCCAAAAATTGCGTATGATGGATTGGAATATGCAGGACAATGGTAACGTGATGGCAGAAACGGCAACACCACAGCCGAAAGTCATCGACTATCGGTATCAAATCGAAGCACTCATTGGCAAAGGGGGCATGGGCGCAGTCTATCGGGCGAAAGACCGATTGACAGGCGAGCTTGTCGCGCTCAAGCAAGTCACCATCCCCGACGACCAACTCCAATTCGCCTCGCTGAGCGACACCAGCGATGTTCGGGTCGCCTTGGCGCGCGAATTCAAAACCCTCGCCTCCCTACGCCATCCCAACATCATCTCCGTCCTCGATTACGGCTTTGATGCAGACCGCCAGCCTTACTTCACGATGGAACTACTCGAAGACGCTCAGAATGTCGTCACCTTCTTACGGGGACAACCGCGCAGAAAACAAGTCGAACTCGCCATTCAAATCATTCAAGCCCTCGTCTACTTGCATCAACGCGGAATCATCCACCGCGACCTCAAACCCGATAACATCCTCGTCGCCAAAAACCAAAAGGGTGAACCCCAAGTGAAGGTACTCGATTTCGGTTTGGCTATTTCGCGTGATTTCGCCAGCAATCTGGATGATGTGGTCACTGGAACTATCGCCTATATGTCGCCCGAAGTGCTACAGGGCAAACCCGCCACCGAAGCCTCAGATTTATATGCGCTTGGGGTTGTCGGCTACGAAATATTTCGCGGCGAACATCCCTTCCAGATCAATAATATGAACCAACTCATGCAGGACATCCTCATCCAACAACCCAATGTCTGGTCACTCAACGCCAGCTTGGAGATGAAGGAAATCCTGCAAAAACTGATGCAAAAAGACCCCGAAAAACGCTATCTCAGCGCGCGTCGGCTCTTGCGGGATTATTGCAAAGTCAACAACGTCAACCTCAGTGAAACAGAAACCATTCGGGAAAGTTATCTCCAAGCCGCTAAGTTCGTCGGTCGAGATAAAGAATTCACCCAGCTCAAATCCGCCCTCAAAGATGCCCTCAAAGGTAAGGGTTCCACATGGCTTATCGGTGGAGAACGCGGAGTCGGCAAATCCCGCTTATTAGATGAACTCCGTACCCAAGCCCTTGTCGATGGCGCACAAGTCGTGCATGGGAATCTCGAAGAAGGCGGGAGTCAATCTTACTTTCTCTGGCGCGATATTATCCGCTTCTTACTCCTTGCCAGCGATGTCACCGACCAAGAAGCCAGCGCACTCAAACCCATCATCCCGGATATCGAAACCCTCATCGGGCGCAAAACGAGCAAGGTCGTCCATGGTACTTCCGAACAAGAACAAGACCGCCTCATCCAAACCATCGTCAATCTCATCCGCAAGCAAAAACAACCCCTTGTGCTTCTATTAGAAGATTTGCAATGGGCGCAGGAAAGTCTGGAACCGCTCAAACGGCTCAATCGCATTGTGGAAAACCTGCCCATCTTGATTGTTGCCGATTATCATCACGATGCCCGCCACGACCTCGCCGAACTCCTGCCCTCGATGCAACACATGACACTCGAACGCCTCTCAGAACAAGACATCTCAGCGCTCACCACCGCCATCTTAGGGAATCAAGTCACCCGCAAAGCCGAAATTATCGACTTACTCCAACGCGAGACTGCTGGCAATGCCGTCTTCATGATTGAGGTTCTCCGCGAACTCGCCGATGACGCAGGTAGTTTGAATCAAATTGGCAATATCACCCTCCCACAAGACATTATCGCCGGTGGCATCCATGAGATTATGCGAAAGCGGTGTGAGCGTATCCCTCTTGATGAACGCCCACATCTCTGGTTATCAGCCGTCATTGGGCGGGAGATTCGCCTCGATTTACTCGAATACTTAGATGACGAATGGGATTATGATCGCTGGCTACGACTCTGTGGCGACCTCGCCATTCTTGAAGTGCAAGAGAACACATGGCGTTTTACCCACAACCGCATCCGCGAAGTTCTCCTAGAGAATCTCGCTGATGATGTCAAACAGCAACTCAACGAAATGGTCGCAGAAGCCATCGAATCCCAACAGCCCGATGACCCCTCGTACTACAATGTCTTGCTCGACCATTATCAACGCGCCGGCAACCATGAAAAAGTTGCCCACTATGCTCGCCTCGAAGGAGAACAACTCCTCTCCGTAAATCGCTACAACGATGCCCTAACCAGTCTCCAACGCGCCCTTGAACTTGATTCCTCAGTTGAGAACCAACGGCATATCTATCCCCAGCTGGGCAATTTGTATCTACGCATCAACAATCTAGAAAAAGCCGAAACCACCTTTGCCCAAGCCCTCAAATTAGCTTTAGATGTCAAAGACAAACGCAAAATTGCCGATGTGCTGGTGGGACAAGGCGACCTTGCACTGCGCCAAGGGGATGGTCGCGCCTGCCGACAATACTATCGCAAAGCCCTCGCCCTCTATCGTGAGATGGATAATCAAAAAGGGGTGGTAGATCGTCTCTTAGGCTTAGGCACAGTCTATTTCAAAGAGGGCAACTTCGTCCGTGCCAAACGCTACTTCCAAGAAGCCCTCGCCACCTCGCGCTCAATAGAATACAAAATCGGCAAGGCAGAAAGCCAATACAACTTGGGACTCATTGCCCTCCGCACGGGCAAAGATCTCGCCTCCGTACATAAGATGGCACAAGACTCCCTCGCCCTTAGCCTAGAAGTCGGCATTCCTAGCCAGATGATGCGGAATCTCGCCCACATCGGGCGCATTTATTATAGCCTTCAAGACTATCCTCAATCCCTCACGTATCTTCGCGAGAGCATGGGCATTGCAGAAAGCCTCGATGACAAACGCATGATTGCCGAGATTCATGCCGACATCGGACTCAATTATGTTCGGCAAGGCAAGCTCAAAGTCGCGCAAGAACATTTTGAGAAAGGGCTACAACTCGCGCGGGACATCAACAGCCCCCAACTCGAAAGCTATCACCTCAACGACTTAGGCGAGGTCTACAGCCATCAGCAACAACACGAAAAAGCACTCGACCATTACGAGCAAAGCATCGCTATCAAGCGGACGATCAACGAGCAATACAGCCTCTCCTTTAGCCTCATCCATAGTGCCTTTGCCTATCTCAAATTCAACCGCTACGACGATGCTCGCAAGAACCTCATTGAAGGACTAGAGATTGCCATGCGAATCGATGCGGTTACCAAAATCACGCTTGCACTCGTCGGCTTTGCTCATCTCGCCTACACCAGCACCGACTACGACATCTGTGGCGAACTCTTAGGCTTCGTCACCAATCAATCGGCACTCGGACGCAACATCAACCGCGTCGATGAAGTCATGGGGAAACTCGCCTCCACCCTCTCCGCCACCCAACTCCAGGAAGCCTTTGAGCGAGGGACCGCTCACACCCTCGAATCAGCCATTCAACGTGCCAAACAAATCCAACCCATTTCATCTCCTGCGTCTTAGCGCATCATGTATCAGACTAGCACCTAGTCTGGTTCACATTGAATCAATCGGTTGTCGGATTCAAGCCTAATCCTACATTTTGTTGTAGATCACGGGCATTTGTCCCTGCCATTTGTTCCATAAATCACCCTGAGTAATCAATTCAGCCATGAAGTGACCGACATTTATTCGACTAGTTGTACCGGGGTCAAATAGCGCACTTCGGGTTGGAGAAACAACCGCCTCGTATTCGCTCACCTCAGTGTCATCAATCAAATTGTCAGGGCGAACCACGACCCACTCAATCACAGCGTTGTTTTGCCCGATTTCGACACGCAGATAGTCCGCCGCCTGTTCGTTGTCGACATGAGGAGGCAATAACAGACGAAGAAGCATAATAGCACACCGCTGAGCAAACGAAATCGGCTCCGCAAGGTCACGGTTACGATTGCCAGCAGTGTTCATCAGCACAAATTTGACTGGGTGATCGGGCTTGTTGGCTTGGACAGCATGGCACAATCTGCGGATTGTATCAGTTACCAGTTTGCGTGGATGACCATAGATGCCTTTAAAATTGATGTTATGCCCCAAACACGAAGCGACTGCTTCACATCCCTTAACATGCTGAGCCATCGCCTGATTGTCAAGGTCTAGCACACTTGCGTGAATCACCGATAAATTGTTGTGGCTCTTAATGTCTTCAGATAACTTATCCGGTGATCGAACTATGACCCGGACCTTGATACCACGATCAAGCAATTGCTTCACAAGCAAACGACCCGTAGCTCCCGTTGCACCTACCACCAATGTTGTCATCTTCTTACTCCTGACTAGGATTTCCTATATTGATTATCCACTATCCCAATGGAGGAGAGCAGTGTATAAAGCAATTTTAGCAATAAAAAAGGCAGGTGGCATCGCTCCTACTCGACACATTCGGCTTCGACAGCATTTTCGTCCTCGCTGTGGTACTCTTAAGGCTAACGATCCCACTGACATCTGGATGAAACGTGCCTATCTCCAAGAGATTTTTCTAACACCCAATTCCTTCACATCCAAAGGCTGAGCATCCTTAGACAAACTTGCCTGATTTCCGTTCGCTCAGCCCTCAGATCAAACTCCCGAAAGCGAACCACCGAATGCAAACCATCAACCTCAACCGCCTCACCACTCTCATCGGCTTAGGAATCGCACTCTCCCTGCTAGGGGATGCGACGCTTTACGTCATCCTACCCACCCAATACGCTCAAGCCGGCTTGCTCCTCACCCATGTCGGCATCATGCTCTCCGCCAACCGCGCTATACGAGTACTATTCAACACACCCATCGGTTGGTGGATAGAACGCTCGCCTCGACGACGCATTCTCGTTCCAGCGATGATACTGGGCGGTATAGCCAGCCTGTTTTACACCTTCCAATCCTTTGAACTCTTCCTCATTGGACGCTTGCTCTGGGGCATCGCATGGTCGGGGATGGCAATCGGCACCGTCACCATGATTCTCGATGTCGCTGATGATACCAATCGCGGACGTATGATGGGACGCTATCAACTCTGGTTCTTCATCGGAGTCGGTGTCAGTTCCATCGCGGGCGGAGTCCTCTTCGATTTAGTAGGCTTCAATCTGACCTTTTACATCAGCGCAGGGGTCATCATCTTTTTGGGGATACTCTGGTTCGTCTTCCTACCCGAAACCTATGGCACAACCAGCGCAACAACGGAATTAACCGACGAAACCTCTGATGAATCCCCTGTTGAGAAGCCCAAAAATCAACCCCTCCCGTATGTCCCCATCGCCATCGTCATCCTGATGAATGGCTTAAATTGGATGATATTCATCGGCGCAACCATCTCACTATTGCCCATTCTCCTCCAAATCCGTATCCACCCGACTCTGATTATGCTTGGCGCACTCACCATCCCTATTATCAGCTTCACAGGCATCCTCTCAGCGACGGCGAATATCGCCAGCCTCTCCATCTCCTATATCTCTGGCTGGCTTGCCGACAAATTTAGAGAACGCTGGCTTTGGGTGATGTTGGCTCTGCTCTTGGGGAGTCTCAATCTGAGCCTCTTCGCTGTGACGACAGGCTGGCTGATAGTGCTTGGCGCATTAGGCAATGGGGTGGTACGGGGTATCCTCAGCACTCAACTCAACACCCTCGTCGGTGACTACACACAAGGAACAATCGAACATCAACAAAAACGTGGACGCATCTTGGGCTTCTTCAACACGGCTGGAGACATCGGCGGGGCAATCGGACCCTTCCTCGCCTTTCTCCTACTCCCCACACTTGGCTTAGACGGTATTTTCGTCCTCGCTGTGGTAATCTTAGGGTTAACGATTCCACTGACATTCTGGATGAAACGCGCCTATCCCCTCCCGGAGGTCTCCGCATGACGATTAATACTGTATTCCGTTTTCGCTGATAATGATTTGGACTGCATGATGAAGTTACCAGACACCTTCACACAAAAATACGAGCTGATACGCGCACTCAATTCAAAACCGTACTATGTCAAGACATGGCAAGCAAAGCGGGCAGATGGTCAACCTGTCATTCTCAAATTGATGACATTAATCGTCCGGGACGACTATGGTTATGCCACCAACATTATTGACAAGATGAAGGCGTTAGTCCACGACTTAGACTTAATGAGCCAGTCATACACCGGGCTTGCGCCATGGCTCGATGAATTATGGATAGACGATGCCGAAGTCCCCATGCTTGTCTTAAGTCGACCCTATTATGAAAAACGCCTGCTCGACGACATTTCACTCGACACCTTCGCTACACCCACCCAACACCAACACCTCATTCAACAACTGACCCGACTCGCAGACAGCTTAGAAATTGTATTCCAATCTAACCATAAAAAATGCCTCATTTTGCCAACCAACCTCATGCTGGACAATGAGGGGAATTGGATACTGACCGACCACAGCATCTGGGCATTGCATGAACTCATTGAAGACAGTTCTCCGGGTCCACGCCCTGTACTCGATGCACAGTGCTACCAACATTTCATGTATGACCTCATGCTTCGCAAGTTATCCCGCCTTGACACCATCGACCTCACCTTTATGCTTGCATCAACCTATTACTACCTTCGCTTGGGTCATGGCGTATTTGAATCGCCTAACAATATCTTTAAGACAAAAGATTTTCGACTATTCGCCGAAGACGATAATGCCGAGCGAATGGATGCATTTGCGGATACAGGTCGGGTACAATTAGATAACTTGCCTGATTCATTGGAGCGTAACGTCCTAGAACGCGCCTTATCACCACAGCGTCCAGAACGCTTCACATCAACAGCCGACTTTTTAACCGCCCTCAAAACCTTAGCTTAATAACCTTTGTAGTGTTACCATCAAGCAAATTAATCCTGTGAGATAAAACTCATGCTAACCCGAACCATCTTCCGTTTTCCCTTTGTCGGCTTATCCATCGCCATCACACCCTCTGTCATCCCCTTCAATATTGTCCTATGGATCATTCTCACAATCATTGCACTCGCTATCCTCAACTTTCAAACTGGACAAGCCTTACTTGGTGGATTATTAGGAACGCTGATTTATAATTTGCTCGAACTCCTCCATCAACTCGGACACGCCATCGCCGCCAGACAAACAGGCTATCCCATGATAGGGGTACGCTTATGGCTATTCTCTGGCACTTCATTATAT
>JANQRM010000035.1 GCA_028284565.1 Anaerolineae bacterium
CCCTCCCCTGCTTCACGGAAAGGCATAGAGAAATTGCAAGCAAAAGCAGCTCACTTTCATGCAACTGTATGTCCGTTGATAATCAGTTTGCAAGAAAAAGGATATTCGCTTTGGGCGATTGCCAGAGAGCTGAATTCCCGCAATGTCCCAACTGCGCGCGGTGGCTTATGGTATGCGACAACTGTGAGGAATATTCTCAAACACACTACTTCGTTTTGATAAATACTGAATACAGAATCTTATAATATGGGTTATTAATCAAAATCTCTACTGGTAGAGAGATTGATAGTTGCTGCTATAAGCTGTGGCTATACACAACGAACACAAAACCTTTGTCTATGCGTTCCACCAGTATCTCAGATTTATTTGCCATTTCACACCTCTCCACTCACTCTGCTTGTGCATGAATAGCAGATGCAAATGTCAAGAGAATTTGCCACAGAATGATGAGGTTGGGATTTCACTACATTACTTGTCGAATAAAGTAATCCAATTACACAATCAAATATAGAGTCCCAGCACTTGTGTTAAGTGTCTACCAATGGCTTTGATATTTACCCATAACATTCGTTATACTTGACTCATTGAAGTTGAGGGGCGACAAACATGGATAATCTCAGTGGGCAATCCATCAAGGGGTATGAATTACAAGAGCAAATTGGCGCAGGTGGTTTTGGTGCAGTTTATCGGGCATCGCAGCCACTTTTGAAGCGGATTGTTGCCGTCAAAGTAATTCTGCCCAAACATGCCAACGACCCGGATTTCATTCGACGTTTTGAGCTTGAAGCTGAACTTGTCGCCCGACTGGAACACCCACACATCATTCCACTCTACGATTACTGGCGTGAACCAAATGGCGCATTTTTGATCATGCGCTGGTTGAGCGGCGGGAGTTTACGAGATTCCCTTTTGCACGATACATGGGATTTGCAGCGTACTGCTAAGATGCTCGATGAAATCACCGCTGCACTTGCAATCTCCCATCGCAATGGTGTGATTCACCGTGATATAAAACCAGATAATATTCTGCTCGATGACGATGGTAATACCTACCTAGCGGATTTCGGTATTGCGAAAAGTCCAGAAATTCACACTGCAACGGATCAAGGTGCACTTGGCACTATCGCCTATGCTGCACCCGAACAAATTCAAGGGTTATCCGTCACACCCCAGACGGACATCTATGCACTTGGTCTTGTACTTTTTGAAGTGTTGACAGGCAAATATCCGTTTGCTGACAGTGGAATGCAAAATGTGATCTACAAACATCTGTATGAATCCGTGCCAGACATCAGCAATCAATTTTCACCTGAAATGGATCATGTTGTCCAGCAGGCAACAGCCAAGTCAGCAAGCGACCGTTTTCTTGACGTGCGCGATCTGGCAGAAGCATTCCGTCAGGCAATAGATCTACCTTCCAAACCCACATCTAGTATTCCTCAAAATGTAACTTTGGGAGAAATGCCCGACACACCCACGCTAATCGAAATCGATGACATTCAGAATCCCTATAAAGGTTTGCGCCCCTTCCGTGAAGCGGATGCTGGCGATTTTTATGGACGGGATGCATTGGTACAACAACTACTCGAACGGCTTACTTCAGACAACGACCTACATCGCTTTTTGGCAGTAGTGGGACCTAGTGGCAGTGGTAAATCCAGTGCTATCCGTGCTGGTCTAGTTCCAGCTTTGCACAAAGGGATGCTAACAGGTTCAGAAAAATGGTTCATCACCGAGATGTTTCCTGGACAGCATCCCTTCGCGGAATTGGAAGCGGCTCTGCTGCGTGTGGCAATTAACCCTCCTACGAGCTTGCTTGAGCAACTGAAAGGTGAAGATGGTTTTGGTCGCGCTGTCAAACGCATATTGCCGGCAGATGATGACTCGGAGTTGTTGCTGGTCGTTGATCAATTTGAAGAGCTCTTCACATTAGTTGAAGATGAAGAGATACGAACGCAATTCTTAGACAATTTGCATGCTGCCTTGAACGATGTACGCGGACGATTACGGGTCATTGTGACTTTGCGTGCTGATTTCTACGACCGCCCCTTACAGTACCGTGATTTCGGTGAATTACTCAGAAAACGCACCGAGATAGTGCTGCCATTGTCTCAGGCAGAACTGGAAGCGGCGATTTTGCGCCCTGCTGAAGCTGCTCTAGTAACACTCGAACCTGGTTTGGCACATACCATTATCAATGATGTGGGTGAGCAACCTGGAACATTACCTCTTTTACAATATGCACTCACTGAGCTGTTTGAACGTCGAGATGGACGCATAATGACCCAAGTTGCATACCGTGACATTGGTGGTGTGGTGGGGGCGCTGGCGAAACGTGCTGAGGACATCTACACAAGCTTGGATGAAGTTGGACAAGATGGAACCCAACAATTATTTTTGCGGCTGGTGACACTGGGTGATGGCACAGAGGACACCCGCCGTCGAGTTCGCCTAAGCGAACTGAGCAGCCTGAGTGATGGTATGGGTGCAGTGATTGACGCTTACGGAGAATCTCGTCTGCTAACTTTCGATCGTGACCCAATGACACGCGAACCAACTGTCGAAGTGGCGCATGAAGCACTTATCCGCAGTTGGGAGGGATTGCGTGACTGGTTGGATGCTGACCGTGAAGGGTTACGTTTGCACCGTCGGTTGACACAAGCAGCCACTGAGTGGCGTGATTCAGGATTTGACTCTGGATTTCTGGCGCGTGAAACGCGATTGACCCAATTCGAATCCTTGATCAACAATCCTACATTTGACCTCAATCGACTCGAAGAAGAATTTCTTGGTGTGAGTGTTGAGGACCGCGAGCAGCGCAAAGCGCGGGATGAGGCACGCAAGGAACATGAATTCCGCTTACAAAGACAAGCGACCAATAGAATGTACTATGTGGTTGCTGTATTGGCATTGTTCCTCGTCAGTGCGATTGGTTTGTCCTTATTTGCACTGGATCGAGCTGAAACAGCATTGATTGCTCAAAGCGAATCTCAATCTCAGGCTGAAACAGCAATTGCTGCACAAGAGACATCTGCATACAATGAGGAATTGGCAGGGTCACAAGCTACAATTGCCTATGAGAATCTTATTGAAGCACAAAATGTACAAGCACTCTTCCTAGCGGATTTGGCACAACAAGAATTAATAGCTGGCAGACCTCAAATTGCGTTACAGCTTGGTATCGAATCATTCAACATGCGAGAAGACGGCGTAGTAAATTATGAAAGTCGTCAGGCGTTGTTTAACGCGCTGCTACGGGTGGGGAATCAAGTTGGATATTTCCTGCATGATGATGTTGTAGGTGGTGCGAGATGGAATACAGAAGAGAGCCAACTGCTCACTTGGTCAGACGATGGCACAGCCAAAGTCTGGGATGTGGCGACAGGCGAACTGCGTTTCACTGTTAGGCATAGTGACAGGGTAACAAGTGCGAGATGGAATACAGAAGAGAGCGAATTGCTCACTCGGTCAAGTGATGGCACTGCGAGAATCTGGGATGCGGCAACTGGCGAGCTGCGCTTCACCCCTCAGCATGATGATCGTGTGTCGGGTGCGAGATGGAATATCGATGGAAGTCAACTCCTCACTTGGTCAGACGATGGCACAGCTAAGGTCTGGAATGCAGCGACAGGCGACCTACACATCACTGCCCAACATGATGATCGTGTGTCGGGTGCGAGATGGAATGCCGATGAAAGCCAACTGCTGAGTTGGTCAACCAATGGCACTGCCAAAGTTTGGGATGTGGCGACAGGCGAGTTGCGCTTCACTGCTCAGCACGATGATTGGGTAATGAGTGCGAGATGGAATGATAATGAGAATAAACTCTTCACCTGGTCAGATGATCGCACAGCTAAGGTCTGGGATGCAACGACAGGTGAGTTATTATTCACAGCACAGCATCAAGGTTGGATAGATAGCGCAAGATGGAACAATGATGGAAGCCAACTGCTCACCCGGTCAACTGATGAGACAGCCAGTGTCTGGGATGTAGCAAATGGCGAGCTGCTCTTCATTGTTCAGCATAGTGACTGGATAACAAGCATGAAATGGAATACAGAGGGGAGCCAACTGCTGAGTTGGTCATGGGATGGCACAGCGAAGATCTGGGATGTAACTACAGGTGAACTGCTCTTCATTGCCCAACATGACAGTAAAGTAATTGGTGCGAGATGGAATACAGAAGAGAGCCAACTGCTCACCTGGTCAGATGATGGCATAGTGAAGGTCTGGGATGCAACAACAGGTGAGCTGCACTTCACTGCCCAACATGATGATGCTGTGAAGGGAACGACCTGGAATACAGAGGGGAGCCAACTGCTCACCTGGTCAGATGATGGTACAGCGAAGGTCTGGGATGCAACGACAGGTGAGCTGAGCTTTACAGCTCAACATGATAGTATTGTAGGTGGCGCAGGCTGGAATGCCGATGAAAGCCGACTGTTGACGTGGTCAGATGACGGCACAGTGAAGATCTGGGATGTAAACTCCATCGCTCGGTATGACGATTGGGTAAATGCGAGTTGGAACACCGATGGAGGTCAACTCCTCATCTGGTCAGATGATGGCACAGTAAAGGTCTGGAGTCAGATATTCGGTGAGCTACCCTTTACCTCTCAGAATAATGTGGCAGGTTCGGCAATTTGGAACAGGAATGAGACCCTGGTGCTGACCCGGTCAGATGATGGCACAGCTAAGGTCTGGGATATGGCGACAAGCGAGTTGCGCTTCACTGCTCAGCATGATGATCGTGTGTCGGGT
>JANQRM010000037.1 GCA_028284565.1 Anaerolineae bacterium
CGTTGACTGTCTGAGCTTGCTCGTGAATGATGTCCTCGACATCGCCAAAATCGACTCGCATAAAGAACGCTTAGACCTCACCAAAGTCGATGTACGGGGTTTTATGGAAGATGAGATGAGGCGTATTGCCGGACTCGCTCACAATAGCGAAAAAGGCATACAACACTCATTGACCATCGAGGATGATGTACCACCTGTTCGGGCAGACCGTGATAAGTTGCGTCATATCTTCTCCAATGTCGTTGATAACGCCTTTAACTACACCCAATCCGGCGGACAGGTAGACATTAAGGTCAATCTACAGCCGGGCAATCGTAACATCCTCTGGACGATTCAGGATTCGGGCGTGGGTATTCCCGACCATTTTAAAGATGCGATCTGGCGACGGTTTGAGCGTTATGACGAACATGCGTTAGAATTAGACGTTGCAGGCACGGGTTTGGGCTTGCCACTCGCAAGAGAGTTGGTCTTGCTCCACAACGGCGATATCTGGTTTGAAAGTGAACTGGGTAAAGGCACGACCTTCTTCATTGAACTACCCGTTGAACAACCCAACTACTTAACCGAAACCATGGAACTACCACACATTGATGTAGAAACAGCAGGGGATTAAGATGGCAAACATTCTGGTGGCGGAAGATGAGCGCGATATTCGAGAACTCATTGCCTTCACCTTGACCTTTGCGGGTCATGAAGTCACACAAGCGGCAAATGGAGCAGAAGCAGTGGAACTCGCTCCAAAAGTCAAGCCAGATTTAATCATGATGGATGTACGGATGCCCAAGATGACGGGATACCAAGCCTGCCAGCAACTTAAAACGATGGACGAGGTAAAAGATATTCCCGTAGTATTCCTATCTGCCAAAGGGCAATATGACGAGGTATCCACAGGGATAGATGTCGGCGCAGTCGATTATATCCTTAAGCCCTTTGCACCCGACCAACTGAGCAAGCGAATAGGCGAAATCCTAACCGAATTGGGGATTTCTGGATAATGAGAGCTAGAGATTCATGAGTGCCACAACGATTGGCGGCGATTTAGTACATTACGAAGTCTTGGGGCGAGGTCGCCCAGTTATACTCGTCCACGGCTGGCTAGGGTCGTGGCATTATTGGGTTCCCCTGATGCAACAACTCCATGTGAAATACCGTGTCTATGCCCTCGATTTATTCGGCTTCGGCGATACAGCAAAGAATGAGAAGAAATACGACCTCGATAACCAAGTTAACCTCATTGCTGAATTCTTGAAGCAAATGGGCTTGCCCAAAGCCGCTTTTGTCGGGCATGGCTTAGGTGCGATGGTCTTAACGCACTTCGCCCAACAGCATCCCGAACATGTCGCAAGGATGTGCCTCATCAGCGCGCCTCTTTTCGATCCCGGCAACCTCTCCACTCGCACACCACCCGGTCAAAAGGTCTATCTACAAGCACCTGACCCCAATGAAATCGCTAAAATCTTGACAACCACCGAACTCGAAGAAGCCACCCTGCCCAAAACGCCTGCTTCCGATACAACATCAGCTGGCGAAACAGTCAAAGAGGAGGCTACCAGTTCTGACACGACGAGCGATACAACAGCTTCGTCAGAAGGGAGTACAACACCGACCACGGAGGAAACGGTGAAATTAGACGGCGTGACTCCGGCAAACCAGACCCTTGACGGTGCACCGACTCTCGTCATGTCACCCATTGAGACACCAGTCGTGGGCAAGGAGTCTGCCCAATCCCCTAACACAGCAGAAGCAAAAACCGAATCGACGACTGAGACACCAACAACAGAAACACCAACAGAAACACAAAGTGCCGATGGACATGAAGTTCCGCTTGAATCCAAACCTGCACCATCCTATGAGCGTCCAACTGTCAAACGACTGACTCCCGAACAGCGGGAAAATTTTATGGAACGGGTGAAACAAACAGGCGAGATAGAAAAAATCGTCGCGCCGATTACGACACCTGACCCCACACCCACCGTAGAGAACAATGGCTTAAATCCACTTAAAAGCATCTTCGACTCCAACACGCTCGATAACCTGCTAGAAAAGTGCTTCAAGAAGAGCGATGCAACCTACGATAAACTCAAAGTTACGATTGATAAAACCGATGCAAAAGTGCTAACCATTTCGTCACAGAGCTATAGTGCCGGTGATAATCTCGACGCCTTGCGCGCTGCTACGTCGCCTGTTGTCGTCGTTCATGGGACAGACGACCCCATCATCCCGCGTCCACCCGAAAGCATCTGGGATTATCTGACGCTTCAAAAAGATGAATTGCTCGTCCCTATCCCACTTTCCGGTGTGGGACATTTCCCCATGCTCGGACATGACCCCTTCTTCCAACTCGTGAATGACTTCCTAGAGATTGCCAATATATACAATCTGGAAGTTAAAGAACGCTGGCGACGGCGCAGTCGTTAATGAAGCAAGCCCTCCTCGTTGCCAATGGCGACCCGCAAGATGGCGACAAGGTACGACAGGTCTTGGCAGAGTTTGCCACTGCCGCTGTCATCTGTGCCGATGGCGGTGTCCGCGTTGCCCGATACTATAAGGTACAAATAGATACCGTTCTTGGCGATTTGGATTCGCTCTCCGCCGACGAAATTTCCCAACTCGAATCGCAAGGCGTGAGCATCCATCGCTATCCTAAAGAAAAGAACGAAACCGACCTTGAAATCGCCCTCAAATGGGTCGCAGGCGACGGCTATCAACAGATTCGCATCATCGGCGCGTTGGGTGGACGCTTCGACCAAACCCTCGCCAATACTTACCTCCTTGCCTTACCCGAACTCACCGATTGCGATGTTGCAATGGTGGCAGGCAAACAACTCATCCGCTTACTTTCTGCAGGGACGCACCAGCTCACAGGACAACCCGATGACACGCTCTCCCTCGTTCCGCTTGGGGGAAATGTGACAGGTATCTCAACACAGGGACTCTACTATCCCTTGAAAAACGAAACGCTCCACTTTGGACCTGCTCGAGGAGTCAGCAATATCTTTGCGGGGACAACCGCGTCGGTCGCCTTTACAAGCGGACAATTGCTCATGATACACACACTCGGACGCGCCTGATGATTACGGTGATTAAACGAGACCATCTCGGACACGAAAAAATCCGCTACGAAGGCGAAGTTCTCCAACAAGATACAACCGCCATCGTCATCAAAGCCATCTTCCAAATCCCCATAGCCGATTTAGGCTTTGTCGTTTTTCGACAAGGCGATGTCTTCACAGAATGGTTCTATACAGACCGCTGGTACAATATCTTCCGTGTCGAAGATGGCGAGACAGGCACTCTCAAAGGCTGGTATTGCAATATCACGCGCCCTGCCATCATCGCCGACGCTATCATTTCAGCCGACGACTTAGCCCTTGATGTCTTTGTGCATCCGAATGGCGATGTGCGTGTCCTCGATGAAGACGAATTTGCCTCCTTAGACTTAGCAAATGATGAACGCACAAAAGCCCGTAACGCTCTCGAATCGCTCAAGCATCTCGTTGATTCACACCACCCCCCCTTCGATGACATCCCGTTATGACACCCGATTACCCAACCATCCAAAATAACATCATCAAGTGGGCATCATCACAAGAATCCATCCGCTGTCTTATCCTCATCGGCTCACGTGCCAGAGATGAATTCGACACATGGTCAGACTTAGATTTGATATTTTACGTCACCGACAAAGAAGCCTATCGAGATGTTTCATGGCTCACGACCTTCGGCAAAATACTCCTCGCCAACTTCATGCAACACACACGCGCCATTGAGCATCTCGTCATCTACGAAACTGGCGAGAAAGTTGATTTCCACTTCAATGATATGGAAGATTTACATATCCAAATCAATTCTCAACAACTGCATCATGCCCTGCAACGAGGCTATCAAATCCTGCTCGACAAGGATGCCCTTACGGATACGCTACCCAAAACGGTATTATCTCCACCCAGACAAGTCCCTACAACCGACGACTTTAACCAATCAATCAAGGCTGGCTGGTATCATGCCTATCGACAAGCCATTGCCCTGCGTAGAGGCGATTTATGGCGCGTCAAAATTTATGACACCATTCTAAAAAATCATCTACTCACACTCTTTAAATGGTATAGCGATGCCGATACTGTCTGGTATGAAGGGCGGGATATGCAACAGTGGCTGGATGCCGATACATGGACTCAACTGCAAGCCACCTTCGCACACTTCGACGCAAAAGATAGCTGGCGCGCACTCTGGGCAACCCTCGACGTGTTTCAACAAGCCACCCATGCCGTCGCACAGAAATATGCTTTTGAAGCGGATGAGACACAATCAAATCGAATGCGATTGCTCATCAAGCAAATCCAACAAAGTTGAAATCTGAATTAACACAAATCTAAACGATAGATAACGTAAGGACGTACAACAGTACGCCCCTACACACCGATAGGTCTAGCATCTGAGAGAAGTATCTTAACTCGACTATTGATCTTTATCTGGACGTATCAGCATCACAGGAACATCAACCCCTTGTACCACCTTGTTTGCCACGCTCCCAAAGAGGAAGCGCGCCAGCCCCGTGCGCCCATGTGTACTCATCACCACTAAATCGATCTCTTGATCATTCACATAGTCGCAGATTTGGTTGGCTACACCCATCGCCTCAATGAATTGCACCCGCGCCTCGATATTTTGCTCGCGTATTTGATTCCTCAAACCTGTCAGATGTTGCTTTATTTCCTGACGCATTTGATCAACATATTCCGTATCACCTGCAAGCGCCAATTGGTCAGCATATTCATAAGCCGGCGGTTTGAAGACATGCAACAAAATCACCTCGCCATCATTATTGAGGGCAATATCACACGCATGGGGAACCGCCCGTTCACTCCAACCTGAGCCATCAACTGGCACGACAATTTTTTTGTATCGCTCTGCCATCGGAATCACCTCCTGAATTGGTTTGAGATTATACCCTGATGATACCACATCCCCGATATTTCCCAACCAATCTGAAAACCGTGATTGACGAATATCACTAAAAATCTGTATAATGCTACGTGAAACCCTACAAAAATCTACAAAAAGATATACATGGACGACAACCAACCCAATCTCTCTATCGCTCGGAATCTCAAAATCGGAATCTTTCATCTCGGCTCTGGCATGGCAGATGTCCTCACCACCGGAGTCTGGAATCGTATTATGATTTCCGATTTGGGCTTTGCCGCCACACCCGTCAGCTTGCTCTTAGCCTTGCGCTACTTCCTAGCACCACTCGGCATCTGGGCTGGTCGCGTCTCCGATGACCGCTTGGTGGGTGGCTATCGTCGCCTCCTGTGGATATGGTTCGGGCGCTTGCTCATGGTACTCAGTACCATTGGCGTAGGGCTCACCACCGCACAACTCGCACGCGGGGCATTGGATGAATCCCTTGAAGTCAGTCCGCTACTATGGGCAGTCTTGGCATTATCCCTGATGGTGTTCAGCTTCGGC